>NZ_JAYMZS010000002.1:96949-183469 GCF_035828755.1 Amycolatopsis sp. H20-H5
GACCTCGGCCGAGGCCGCGGCCAGCTGGGGGCGCACCGCGTGCCGGCCGGACTTCACCGCGACGATCGGCTTCGTGCGGGCGAGGCGGCGGGCGAGGCGGGCGAACTTGCGCGGGTTGCCGAAGGACTCCAGATACAGCAGCACCAGGTCGGTTTCGGGGTCGGTCTCCCAGTACTGCAGCAGGTCGTTGCCGGAGACGTCGGCGCGGTTGCCCGCCGAGACGAACGTCGAGAGCCCGAGGCCGCGGGCCTCGGCGTCGGCGAGGATCGCCGTGCCGAGCGCGCCGGACTGGCAGAAGAACCCGGTGCGCCCGCGCGCGGGCAGGCGGGGGGCGAGCGTCGCGTTGAGGCGGACGGACTTCGCGGTGTTGAGCACGCCCAGCGCGTTCGGCCCGACCACCCGCATCCCGTGCGCGCGGGCCTCGCCGACCAGCCGCAGCTCGGCGTGCAGGCCGTGCGGACCGGCCTCGGCGAAGCCGCCGGACACGATCAGCAGTGTCTTGACCCCCTTGGCCAGCGCACCGTCCAAAACGGACTCGACGGCCTCGGCGGGCACCGCGACGAGCGCCAGGTCGACCTGGTCGGGAATGTCCACCACGGACGGATACGCGCGCACGCCGCGTACCGAGCGGTGCTCGGGGTTCACCGGGTAGACCGTGCCGGCGAAGTCCGCCGAGAGCAGGTTGGTCAGCGCGACGTAGCCGATCTTCGTCGGATCGGTCGACGCTCCGATCACCGCGACCACCCGCGGGTGCAGCAGGTTGTGCACGCTGCGCGCTTCGGCGGCCTGCTCCCGCGAACGGGCGACGGCGAGCGATTCCTCGGTGGGGTCGATGTCGAACTCCAGGTGCAGCACGCCCTCCTCGATCTCGCGGCTGACCTGGTAGCCCGCGTCACGGAAGACGCGGACCATCGGGGAGTTCTCGGCGAGCACCTCGGCGACGAACCGGCGCAGCCCGCATTCCGAGGCGGCGGCGGCGAGGTGTTCCAGCAGGATCGAGCCGAGCCCTCGGCCCTGGTGCGCGTCGTCGACCAGGAACGCCACCTCGGCCGACCCGCCGTGGTCGAGCCGTTCGTAGCGGCCGACGGCGACCACGTCGTCGCCCAGCAGCGCGACGAAGGCGACCCGGTCATGGTGGTCGACGGTGGAGAAGCGGACCAGGTCCCGCTGCGGGATCCGCGGGTAGGCGCCGAAGTAGCGGAAGTAGCGGCTGCGCTCCGAGAGCCTGCCGTGCAGGGCCACCAGGCCGTCCGCGTCGTCGGGCACCACGGGCCGCAGGTGGACGGTGCCGCCGTCGGCGAGCACGACGTCGGCCTCCCAGTGCCGCGGGTAGTCGAACGGATCGCGCGGGCCCTCGGTGTTCGGTGGCTCGGTGTTCGGTGGTTCGGGACCGTCGGTTGCCATGTCAGTCCCTCGGATCGTCCGGGTCGAGACCGTGCAGCGGGAACACCGCTCGGCGGGTTTCGCGGATGGCCACGTCGACCTGCTCGTCCGCGCCGTCGCCCCAGGCCTTGAACGCGGTCTCCCGGTCGTCGGTCATCCGGGCCGGGATCTCGGCGGCGGGCGAGGCCTTGGCGACCATCCGGGTCCAGTTCGACGGCAGCGTCGTCTCCGGCGCGACGTCACGGTCGAGCACCGTGGCGATCAGGTGCGTCCACGACCGGGGCACGACGCGGATCAGCTGGTACCCGCCGCCGCCGACGGCGAGCCACCGGCCCCCGGCGTGGGTGTCGGCCAGCTCGCGCAAGGTGGCGTAGATGGCGCGGTGGCCGTCGACCGACAGCGACAGGTCGGCGAGCGGGTCCTCCTCGTGCGAGTCGACCCCGCACTGGGTCACCAGTATCTGCGGCTGGAACTGCTCCAGCAGGGACGGGACGACCGCGGTGAACGCGCGCAGCCAGCCCGCGTCCCTGGTGCCCGGCGGCAGCGGGATGTTGACGGAAGTGCCCTCGGCGCCGTCCGTGCCCGTCTCCGCGGAATAGCCGGTGCCCGGCCACAGGGTGAGGGGATGCTGGTGCAGGGAAACGGTCAGTACCCGCGGGTCGCCGTAGAACGCGGCCTGGACGCCGTCGCCGTGGTGCACGTCGGTGTCCACATAGGCCACCCGCTCGAACCCGTGGTCCAGCAGCCAGGAGATGGCCACCGCGCAGTCGTTGTAGACGCAGAAACCGGACGCGGCGGCGCGCATCGCGTGGTGCAGCCCACCGGCGATGTTGACCGCCCTGGTGACCTCGCCGCCGGCGATCTTGCGGGCGGCGAGCAGGCTGGACCCGACCACCAGCGCGGACGCCTCGTGCATGTCGCTGAACACCGGGTTGTCGGCGGTGCCGAGCCCGTGGCCGACGTCCCAGCCCGCCATCGGCGCCTGTTTGACCGCTTCGAGGTATTCCTGGGCGTGCACCCGCAGCAGCTCCTCCTCGCCCGCGGCGTCCGGGACGAGGAGCTCCACACCGTCGAGCACGCCGAGCGCGGTGGCGAGGCGGATGGTCAGTTCGAGCCGGACCGGGTTGAACGGATGTTCGCCGCCGAGGTCGTAACCCAGCAGCGAGGAGTCCCAAACGACAGCCGGTGCCCGCATGTCCGCACTGTAATCCCCCGGCACGGCACCCGCCCCCGAACGGCCGGGCCTCAGCCGGGCCGGTCGCCGGTCGCGGCGGGCCGCGCCGGGTCTCGTGACCAGTGCGACCAGGAGCCCGTGTACAGCGCGGCGGGCTCGGGGTGACCGGCGACTTCGAGCGCGAGGACCACCGAGCTGGCGGTGACGCCGGAGCCGCAGTAGGCGCCCACCGCCTTGCCCGCGGTGGCGCCAAGCCCGGCGAAACGCTCGGCGAGCTCGCCGGGTGGCAGCCAGCGGCCGTCCTCGCCGAGGTGCCCGGTGAACGGGGCGTTGACCGCACCGGGGATGTGCCCGGCGCGCGGGTCGACCGGCTCGGTCTCCCCCGCGTACCGGGGCCGGGCGCGGGCGTCGAACAGCACGCCACGCCGGGCCAGCCGGGCCGCCTGGTCCGCGTCGAGCACCGGCATCCCGCCGGGTTCGACCACGATGTCCCCCTCGGCGGGCTCGGCCGCGTCGGTGCTCACGGGGTGACCCTCCGTGACCCAGGCCGCGTAACCGCCGTCGAGCACGGAGACCTCGGTGTGCCCGGCCCAGCGCAGCAGCCACCAGGCCCGCGCGGCGACCGAACCGTCGGCGTCGTCGTAGACCACGACCGGGTGACCCGCGCGGACCCCCGCGGCGCGCAGGTGCCGCTGGAGGTCGCCGGGAGCGGGCAGCGGATGACGGCCGCCCTCGCCGGGCTCGCCCGCCAGCGCCTGGTCGAGATCCACGTAAACTGCGCCGGGGAGATGGCCTTCGCGGTACGAATCGGCCCCCGGCGGGCCGGCGAGGCGCCAGCGGACGTCGAGGACCACGGGTGGCGGGAACGCCGCGGCGCCGAGCAGGGCCGCGAGGTCCGTGGTGGTGATCATGGTGCGCATCCGTCCATCCTCCGGGTCCGGTCGTCGTTCACCCAGCTCGGGCGGACTTTCCCCGCCACACGACTTGTTATCCCCACGCGTGACCGTGAGTGTCGGGGCCAGCGACTACGATATGCAACTGCGGACGAAGGGGACAGCGTGAACGATCTCATCGACACCACAGAGATGTACCTGCGTACGATCTACGAGCTCGAGGAAGAGGGTGTCGTCCCGCTGCGCGCGCGGATCGCGGAGCGGTTGCAGCAGAGCGGCCCCACCGTGAGCCAGACAGTCGCCAGGATGGAACGCGACGGGCTGGTGATCGTCGCGGACGACAGGCACCTCAAGCTCACCGACCACGGCCGCGAGCTCGCCATCGCCGTCATGCGCAAGCACCGTCTCGCCGAACGCCTCCTCGTCGACGTCATCGGGCTCGAGTGGGAGCACGTGCACAACGAGGCGTGCCGCTGGGAGCACGTCATGAGCGAGGCCGTCGAGCGCAAGCTGGTCAAGCTCCTCGACCACCCCACCACGTCGCCGTACGGCAACCCGATCCCCGGGCTGGACAAACTGGCCGCGGGCGAGCAGCCCGCCCCGCCGCCGGAGCCGGACCTCGTCCGGCTCGACGAGTTCGCCAGGGCGGGCGGCGGCAAGGTGGAGATCCGCCGGATCGCCGAGCACGTGCAGCTGGACGAGTCGCTGATGACCGAGCTCAAGAGCGTCGGCATCGTGCCGGGGCAGACCGTGCGCGTCTCGAAGTCGAGCAGCGGCTCGACCATCGAGGTCACCGGGGAGCACAGCACCGTCCAGGTCGCCAGCTCCGTCCTGCACGCGGTATTGGCCCAGGCACGGTGAGCTCGGCCGGAGAGGCCGCGGCGGCCTTCCGGAGCGTGCACGGCCGCGCTCCCGGCGGAGTGTGGTCGGCGCCGGGCCGGGTCAACCTGATCGGCGAGCACACCGACTACAACGACGGTTTCGTCCTGCCCTTCGCCCTGCCCCACCGCCTGGCGGCCGCGGCTTCGCGCCGTGACGACCAGGTGCTCACGGTCTCCACCCTGGGGTCCGACGGCAAGCTCCAGCACTCCGGTCCCCTGGAGATCGGCTCACTGCGGCCCGGTGGGATCGAGGGCTGGGCCGCGTACCCGGCTGGGGTCGCCTGGGTCCTGCGGGACGAGGGTTTCGATCGCGGCGCCGACGTCGTCATCGCGGGGGACGTGCCCTCCGGAGCCGGTCTGTCCTCTTCGCACGCCCTCGAATGCGCCGTCTCGCTGGCCCTGCTGGGCCTGGCCGGGATCGAGCTGGACGGGAACGCCCCCGGCACGCCGAGCCTGCAGGAAGTGGCCCGCTGGGTGCAGCGCTCGGAGAACGATTTCGTCGGCGCGCCCACCGGCCTGCTCGACCAGACGGCTTCGCTGTGCTGCACCGAGTCGAACGTGCTGTTCCTCGACGTCCGCTCGGGCGTCTACGAGCACGTCCCGTTCGACGCGGCGGCCTCGGGCGTGGCGGTCCTGATCATCGACACCCGGACGAAACACTCCCACGCCGACGGCGGCTACGGGGAGCGCCGCCGCGGGACGGAGCGCGCCGCGGAGCTGCTTGACGTGAAGGCGCTTCGCGACGTCACACTCGAGACGCTGGCGGACGCGCTCACCCGGCTCCCGGCGGACCTCGGCCCGCTGGTTCGGCACGTAGTGACCGAGAACCAGCGCGTGCTCGAAGTGGTGGAGCTGCTGCGCGCGGGCAGGCTGGCCGAGATCGGGCCGCTGCTCTACGCCTCGCACGAAAGCATGCGTGACGACTACCGGATCTCCACCGCGGAGCTCGACCTCGCGGTCGAATCCGCGCTGACGGCGGGCGCGCTGGGCGCCAGGATGACCGGCGGCGGTTTCGGCGGTTCCGCCATCGCGCTCGTCCGCGAGTCCGAAGTGGACAGTGTGAGCACCACTGTGGACACGGCTTTCGAGAAGGCCGGGTACCGGCGGCCGCGGATGTTCACCGCGGTGCCTTCGCGCGGCGCGGGCAAGGACGCTGGTGGGAACACTGGCGGGGACACCGTCTAGCGAGGCTCCGGGGTGGTACCCAACCCCGGAGCGTGCGGCACGTCCTAAGTAGGAGACACTGCGCCGCGTAGCCGACGCCCTCCGCACGAGAAAGGCCCGAACGTGAGCGACGACCAAAGCAAGGCCCTGAAACTGATCGTCACGGGCGGCGCCGGTTATGTGGGCGGCGTGTGCGCGGCCCGGCTCATCGAGGCGGGCCACGAGGTCACGGTGGTGGACGACCTGTCCACCGGGCACGCGGACGCGGTGCACCCCCAGGCCCGGTTCGTCGAAGGGGACGCCGCCGAGGTGGCGCGCGACATCCTCGGCGAGGGCTTCGACGGGGTGCTGCACTTCGCCGCCAAATCGCTGGTCGGCGAGTCCATGGTGGACCCCGCCAAGTACTGGCAGGGCAACGTGGTGACCTCGCTGGGCCTGCTGGAGGCGATGCGGGCGCACGGCACCCCGCGCCTGGTCTTCTCCTCGACCGCCGCGACCTACGGCGAGCCCGACGTCTCCCCCATCCCGGAGACGGCCCCGACCCGGCCGACCAACACCTACGGCGCGACGAAGCTCGCGATCGACCACGCCATCACCAGCTTCGCCCATGCCCACGGCATCGCCGCGGTCAGCCTGCGGTACTTCAACGTCGCCGGTGCCTACGGCGCGTTCGGCGAGCGCCACACGACCGAAACCCATCTGATCCCCCTCGTCCTCCAGGTCGCCACCGGTGACCGGGAGCGGATCCAGATCTACGGCGACGACTACCCCACCGCCGACGGCACGGCCGTCCGCGACTACATCCACGTCGCCGACCTCGCCGACGCGCACCTGCTGGCCCTGCGCCACGCGCGGGCCGGTGAACACCGCATCTACAACCTCGGCAGCGGCACCGGTTTCTCCGTCCTCGAGGTGATCGAGGCCTGCCGGACGGCGACCGGGCACGCGATCCCCGCCGTGGTCGCCCCCCGGCGCGCGGGCGACCCGTCGACGCTGGTCGCCTCCAGCGACCTCGCTCGCGAGGAGCTGGGCTGGCGGCCCGAGCGCACCGACCTGACGGGCATCGTCGGCGACGCGTGGGAGTTCACTCGCTCCCGCCTGGCGAACCAGGCCTGAACTGTGGCTCGCCGAGCCCGCCGGGCCCGCCGAAAAGCGAACCCATACTGAGCCCGGCCAGTTTCGCCGGGGGCAGCGCCCGGTCGAGGCAAGCGGCGAGCAGTTGTGCCATGACGTACTCCGGATCAGCCTCCAGCGCGTTCTCGAAGGCCATCCCGGCAAGGGCACCGTCGCCTCGCGCATAGGCCGAGTAGCCCGCCAAGCACGCGGCGGCCGCGCGCTCGGGCGCCGGGAGCTCGCGGACAAGGGTGAGCCACAGCGTCTCGGCGTCACGGGCCAGTGACGTGCCCGCGGGGACGGCGGTGCCCAGGCAGGCGTCCCGCACCTGGGTCTGGGACAGTGCCACGGCGAGGCGGACAGCCTGGGCGTCCGAGAGCTGGTGATCGCCCCGCGAAACCCGGCCCAGCGCCGCGCGGACCTCGGCGCTGCCCGCTTCGATCGGGTCCTGGTCTCCCCACGGCGGGTCCGTCAGGGCCGTCAGCATCGCGGAACGCCGGGCGAGAGTGGCCTTCGAACGGGGTTCGAGCAGCTTTTCGACCTCCTCCCGGCTGTCGAAGGTGACGTGCCCCAGCTCGGTGATCGCCGCCGCCGCGACAGTGCTCTGCCCGTCCGGCTGCACACCTCCGCAGTCTTCGTCCCGGTAGCAGCCCCAGCGGGCGCCCCCGGCGATCTCCGGTGTCCAGATCGAGTGCAGGACAGGTCTGCCCACCGCGGCCAGCGCCTCGGTCAGCAGGTCGACGAAAAGGCGGTGAGGTGGACTGTGCGTCCGGGTGCCGGGGCCGGCGATCACGACCAGCGTGACCGCGGTGAACTCCGGACCGGCGTACCGGCCAGCGAGGTGCCCGGCCTGCTGCCGGGCGTGCTCGTCCGGCGGCAGATCGGCGCGCAGCACCAGCCCCAGCCTGGTGCCCCGGGGCACCAGGTGGCCGAGCATGACGACCGACTCGGCGGGGCGGAAACCGAGCAGGTACGGGAGCGAGGCGAGCAGCTGCCCCGGGTCCTTGATGGCGTTCTTGGTCGCGGCTGTCGAGGTGGAAGTGGTCATGGCCCCACCTTGCGCCGGGCCGGGGCCTGGCGGGGACGGCGGCGCGAATCTGTGGACAGGTGGGGGCGGTGTGGATGATCCCGGCCGCCGCCGGGCGCGAAGGCCGGTTCCTGTCGGTGGGGTGGACTACCCTGCCCGCCTTCCCCACAGGAGGGAGGGGAACTTTCCCACCGCGGACAACGACCTGTCCACTACGTGCCGAGTGGACGGGAGTGGGCGGAATGAGTGTGTTCAGCGGGATCGGGGTGGTGGGCGCCGGCGGTGAGGGCCGCGCGGTGGCCGCTTACCTGGCGTCGCGGGATCTCCCGGTACATCTCCACACGCGGGATCCGCGAGCGGTGGCCGGGATCGCGAACCGCCGGGAGATCGACGCGGAAGGGGCGCTGAACGGCCGGTTCCCGATCCGCTCGGTGAGCGACGACCCCGCCGAGCTGGCCGGGCGGGCGGTGATCCTGATCGCCACGATCACCACGGCCTACCCGGAGGTGGCCGCGCGGATAGCGCCTTACCTGTCACCCGGTCAGGTGGTGGTGCTGTTCTCCAGCAAGCTCTGCGGCAGCGTCGAATTCGCCCACGCGCTGGCCGTCGCCGGTGCGCCCGGCGTCGACGTCGTCGAGACCGACGCGCTGTTCGCCGCGCGGCCTGACGGTACTGGCGGGGTGCGGGTGCTCGGCGTCAAAGGCTGGAACCTGCTTTCGGGGTCCTGCCCCGTGGCGGTTACCCGGCACGCCGGGCAGCTGTGCGAATGGTTCCCGATGCTCGAGGTCGCGGGCAACCCGGTCGAACGCGGCCTGCACGACTTCGGCGCGGTCGCCCACGTGCCGATCGCGCTGGCGAACCTCGGCGCCATCGACCGCGCCGAGGACCTGCTGTTCTACCTCGAAGGCCTGTCCCCGAGGACGGTGGCGCTGCTGGAACGGACCGAGGCCGAGTTCGCCGCCGTCGCCGAGGCGTACGGCGCACGGCTGCTGCCGATGACCGAGGTGCTCGACCGCTACTACGGCTGCACCAGGACCTGCCTGCTCGACGCCATCCGCACGGTCGAGCCGTACAAGGCGATCGCGGCACCGGCCAGCCTCGACCACCGGTTCCTCACCGAGGACATCCGCTCCACGCTGGTGCCGCTCCAGGCGCTCGCGCGCTGCGCGGGTGTCGCCACGCCGATGGTGGACGCCGCCATCACCATCATGTCCGTGCTGGGCGGGGAGGACTTCCGCCGCACCGGCCGCACGCTGCGGCGGCTGGACTGGGACGGGCTGAGCCACGACAGGATCCTGCGGCGGCTGGCCGCGGCCTGAAGCGCGGGGCGGGCCCCCAGGACCCGCCCCGCACCGGATCAGCCGCAGTGCTCGAACGGGCTTTCGTAGGTGTTCGAGCCGACCGAACCGCCCCACTTGACGCAGGTCGAACCGGCCACCTTGCTCACGGGACCGGCGTAGTAGGTGAAGTTGCCCTTGTCGGTTGCCCTGACCGAACCCTGTACCTCGAGGAACGCCGACGCGGCCGTGGCCGTGCCGAGCGAGACGGCCTTCAAGGTGGTCACGCAGTTGGCCTTCGACGACGAGTTGTACAGCAGGTACGCGGTACCGGCGGTGGCCAGCGGCGCCGAGTCGACCACGGAGAACCCGCTGCCGCACACCTGCTCGGCCGAGTACGGGTTGCCGCCGCAGTTGTTCTTGCTGGTGAAGTCCTGGTGCCCGTAGTAGGTCACGGCCACGCCGTTCAGCACGGCGTTCTGCGTGACGCCGTTGAGGTTCTCCTCGAAGTGCAGGTGCGGACCGGTCACGCCGCCGGTGGCGCCCGCCTTGCCGATCTCCGTGCCGCCGTTCACCTTCTGCCCGACGGAAACCTCCTGGACGGACAGGTGCGCGTAGCGGGTCCGCCAGCCGCCGCCGTGGTCCAGCTCGATCCAGCGGCCGTAGCTGGTGCTGCCCTCGTTCGCCACCCTGGTCACCGTGCCCGCGGTGGAGGCGACCACCGGCATCCCGGTGATGCCCGACTTCTGGAAGTCGACGGACTTCTGCGGGTTGTGGCCGCTGAACGTGGCCGCGGTGACGGTCACCCCGCACTTGAACGGGACCTGGAAGTTCGGCGCGGCGGACGCCATGCCCGGCGCGGCGATCGCGAGGCCGAGCGCGGGCAGGACGGCGGCCGCGGCGAGCGTCGCCAGACGTCGCAACCTGGACATGGGATACCTCCATCGAACGGGGAAGCCGGACAGGGCACAGCGAAGCCGGTCGAAGTACATTTTCCGTATAAAGACCCGAGGGAAGAGCGCCGCGACGATGACGACACAGGCAGGTGAACGGCAGGCGAAGCCCGCCGCGCTCGATTGGGCGCGCTGGGGTTTCGTCGTGATCCCGATGCTCACCAGCGTAGTGCACGCGACGCCGCTGTCCTGGGTGCTGGCGGCGGTCACCGTCCTCGCCGCGACGCCGTTCCTGCGGGTCTTCCCCGCGCCAGCCTGGCTGATGCCGGTCGCGACGATCGCGGTGGTCGCGCTGAGCGGCGCGCTGGGGGTGGTCCAGCCGAGCAGCTGGGCGTCGGTGGCGATGTTCGCCACCACGTTCTACGCCGTGCGGACCCTGTCCAAGCCGGTGACGATCGGCGCGCTGGTCACGGCCGCCACGGTGATCGTGGTGTGGACCACCTACCGCGAGGTCAACTGGATCGACGCGCTGCCGCTGGCCGGGCTCCTGGTGGTGATCATGCTGCTGGGCATCAACCGGAACACCCGCGCGGCCAAGCTCGAACAGACCGAACTCGCGCTGGCCAGGGCCCAGACGGCCGCCGAGGAGCACGCGCGGGCCGCCGCGCTGGCCGAGCGCACCCGGATCGCGCGCGAACTGCACGACGTCCTCGCGCATTCGCTGGCCGGGCTGGCGCTGAACCTGCAGGGCGCACGGCTGATGCTGGTCCGCGACGGCGCGAATCCCGACGTCGTCGCCCAGATCGTACGGGCGCAGAAACTGGCCACGGAAGGACTCGCCGAGGCCCGCAAGGCCGTCGCCGCGCTGCGGGAGGACGCTGTCCCGGTCGAGCGCGCGGTCTCCGACCTGCTGGCCGGGTACCGGCTCGACACCGGGGCGCGGGCCGACCTGAATGTCGACGGGGAGGCCAGGGAACTGGACGCCGCCGTGGGCACGATGCTCGTGCGCGCGGTTCAGGAAGCCCTGTCGAACACCCGCAAGCACGCACCGAACGCAGCCGTCGCGGTGACGCTCACCTACACCCCGTCGCGGGTCGAGCTGACGGTCGCCGACAGGCAGGGCAGGCGGCCGACGGCGGCGCTCTCGGCAGGCTACGGTTTGCGGGGCATGGGGGAACGGGTCGCGCTGCTCGACGGGCGACTGGACAGCGGGCCGGTGGAGGACGGATGGCGGGTACACCTGACGGTGCCTTGCGCGTAGTGCTGGCCGACGATCAGGCGGTCGTCCGGGAGGGCCTCGTCACCCTGCTGGGCCTGCTGCCGGGCGTCGAGGTGGTCGGCTCCGCGGCGGACGGGCTGGCCGCGCTCGAACTGATCGCCGAGCACCGGCCGGACGTCCTGCTGGTGGATCTGCGCATGCCGCGCTGCGACGGCGTCGAGACCACCAAACGGGTCCGTGCCGAGCATCCGGGCACCGAGGTCGTGGTGCTCACCACCTACGCCGACGACGAATCCCTCCTGGCCGCGCTGAAGGCGGGCGCACGCGGGTTCCTGACCAAGGACGCGGACGCCGAGGCCATCGCCAGGGCGCTGCGCTCCGCCGCCGACGGACAGTCCACAGTGGACGGTGAGCTGCAGCGGCGGCTGGTCGAGGCCGCGACCCGCGGCACCCCCGTGCGCACCCGGGAGGTCGAAGGACTGACCTCGCGGGAGATCGAAGTGCTGCGCCTCATCGCCGCCGGGCTGTCGAACACCGAGATCGCGCGGACGCTGGTGGTCAGCGAAGCGACGGTGAAGACCCACGTGAACCACCTGTTCGCCAAGGCGGGCCTGCGGGACCGGGCGCAGGCCGTGGCGTTCGCCTACCGCGTGGGCATCGCGGCCACCTGACCCCGCGTTCAGTGGTCCCTGAAGGCCACCATGACGGCGTTTAACGCCGTCAGGCCCGTCGCCGACGAGGCGACGGGCCTTTGGGGACACAGTGGCCTTCAGGGACTTGCGGCGGGCACCCGGCGACGACCAGCAGGTCCCGGGGGCCGAGTTCGATCGTGGTCATACGAGCACAACGAACACCGCCCGCCCCATTGTTCCGTTATGTCCGGCTCAGGCGGAACGGGTCAGCCGAAGGCGCCGCGCAGCGCCGGCTTGCCGCCGGTGATCGGCAGGCTCACCGACGTCCGTGTCAGGTCGATCGCCACGCCCGCGCCCGGCTTCGGCCGCAGCGTGTAGTCGTGATCGCTCGAGGCCACCAGGAACTCCAGCTTGTGGCCCGCCGCCAGGATGTAGTCCTTCGGCATCAGCTCGACCGGGATCCGGTAGGTGGTGCCGGGCGTGATCGGCTCGGTGCGCGCCGGGTCGGTGCGGTTCTGCGGGTCGACCCAGCCGCGGCTGATCACGTGGGACTTGCCGTCCGGGGCGCGGTCGACGAGCACCGCGGTCAGGTTCGCGGCGGGCCGGTCGAACGACACGGACAGGTCGGCCCGCGCGGTGCCCGAGAGGCGCACGGCCTGCTTCGCGGCCGTTGTCGAGTACAACAGGCGGTTGCCAGAAGAGGCCGCGTCGGCGAGCTGCTCGACGGTCTTGCTCGCGTCGTCGGCCAAGGTCTCGACGGCCGGGTTGCCCGGCACCGGGTTACGGGTGTCGAGCGTGCCCTTGGACTTGCCGCCCGGCCACGGGTACACCTTCACGTCCGAGGTGCCCGGCGCCGGCCAGTCGGCCTCGTCGGTCCAGGACTTGTCCTCGCGCTGGATCGTGGCCTTCGGCTCGTTCTGGATGCCGTTGTCGACGCCGTAGAGGTAGTGGGACATCCACTTGTTCAGCGTCGCGAGCCACACGTCACGGCGCAGCGAGTACGGGTCGGCGTGGCCGGACTGGTGCAGCCAGATCTTGTGCTCGACGCCGTGGGCGCGCAGCGCCGCGTACCACTCGGCGACCTGGTCGGTCTTGACGTTCCAGTCGTTGAGGCCGTGTACCGCGAGCACCGAGGCGTGCACCTTCGAGACGTCGTTGCGGTAGTTGCGGACGTCCCAGAACGGGCTGTAGTCGCCGGTCACCCGGTCCTGATCCGCCACTAGCTTGTCGATCACCGGACGGCAGATCGCCTTGTCCGCGCGGGTGTAGACATAGTCGGCGAGCACGTCGGCGTCCTCGCCCTGGTAGCCGCCCGCGGCCACGACGGCGCCGTCGTTGCGGTAGTAGTCGTACCAGCTGGAGATCGCCGCGATCGGCACGATCGTCTCGAGGCCCTGCACCCCAGTGCTGGCCACGGCGTTGGGCAGGGTGCCGTTGTAGGACACGCCCATCATGCCGGTCTTGCCGGTGCTCCAGTCCGCGCTGACGGGGGCGCCCGCCGCGTCACGGGCGGGCGCGCGGTGGTTGAGCCAGTCGACGACCGAGCGGGCGCCGATGGTCTCGTTGACGTCGCCGGTGGTCGGGCAGCCGGTCGACTGGCCGCTGCCGAGCGATTCCGCGTAGACCACGGCGAACCCGCGCGCGACGAAGTAGTTCTGGTACGTCCAGCTGATCGGTGCCGCATTGGGGCCGACGCCGGAGGCCGCGACCCGCGGGCCTTCCGCCGCGCGGGCACCGCCCGGCACGGAGAGCTCGACGTCGACGTTGTGGTTGGCGACGTCGTTGCCGCCCGCGTAGTACGGGCTCGCCTGGTACACGACCGGGACCTTCATGCCCTGCTGGGTGGCGCGCGGGCGCACCACCTCGACGTGCACTTGATCGTCCTTGCCGTCGTGGTCGCTGTCCACCGGCGCGGTGACCCAGAGGTTCTCCCTGACCACGTCGGCCGGGTCGAACACCGGTTGCGCCTGTCCGCCGGAGAACACCGGCGCGGGCGGCGGATCCGCTTGTGCGACAACGGAAGTCACGGGCAGGACCAGCACCGACGTGAGCAGGACAGCAAGACGAGCGGCTCTCAAGAGACCCCCAAAGCCGGACGAAGCGGGCGACGAACTCCTCCGAGGGTTCCGGCCGCCCGCTCCCGCGTCAAGAGACTAACGTCGGTGCCATGCCGACCTCCGTGGAAGCGCCGATCGTCGCCGTCACCGTCTACCCGCAGCACGCCCGGATCACCCGCCGGGGCAGCGCCCGGCTCGACACCGGCTCCCGGTTCACCCTCGACGGGCTGCCCGCCGGGCTCGCCGCCGATTCGGTGCGCGTCACCGGCACCGGGCCCGCGACGATCCTCGGCGTCGACGTCACGACGAAACGGCACGCGAACCCGGCCGATCCCGCGCTGCGGGCGCTGACCGACCGGCGCCGGGCAGACCAGGCCGCGCTCGACGAGGTCACCGACGCGGAGACGGCGGAGACCACGAAGGTGGAGCTGCTGACCAGCCTCGCGCAGCGAAGTGGGGGCAGCTTCGCGAAAGCGCTCGCCGCGGGCACCGCCGAACCCGGCCGGGTGGCCGAGGTGACCGACGCGCTCTCGGCACAGCTCGCCACGGCACTCAAGAGCCGCCGGGAGCTGACCGACCGGCGGGCCGGGCTGGCCGAGGACCTCGCGGCGCTGGACCGGGAGATCGCGAACCGGCAAGGCGTGTCCGAACAGGACAGCACGACGGTGACCGTGGAGCTCGAAGCGGAGCCGGACGCCGCCGCGGACGCGGGGCTGGAACTGGAACTGTCCTATGTGGTCACCGAAGCGCACTGGGAGTCCGGCTACGACGTCCGGCTGCGCGACGAGCAGGTCCAGGTGACCTGGCACGGACTGGTCACCCAGCACACCGGCGAGGACTGGCCCGAGTGCGAACTCGCTTTGTCGACCGCGCGGCCCGCGACCACTGTGGACATCCCGGAACTCGGCCCCTGGTACCTCGACCGCGTCCGGCCCGTGCCCGAGCACGCCGTCCTGTCGGTCAACCGCGGCTACGGCGGCGCCGCGCCCGCCGCCGCGCAGCAGCAGGAAGCCGCGCCCGCGCTGCGGAAACTGGCGTTCCGCCCGGCCGAGGTGGAGCAGGGCGCGGCCGCGGCGACCTACCGGCCAGGGCACCCGGTCGCGGTCCCGTCCGGAGCGCAGGGACATCGCACCACGCTCGCGCAGTTCGACTGGACGGCGAAGCTGGGATACGTCACCGCTCCCGTCCTCGCCGAGGAAGCCCACCTGCGCGCGACGGTCGTCAACGGCTCCGAGCACACGCTGCGGCCAGGGCGGGCCGCCGTCTTCCACGGCTCCGAGTTCGTCGGCACCACAAGGCTTTCCGCCTGGGCCCCCGGCGAAGAGGTCGAGCTCGCACTCGGGGTGGACGACCGGATCCGGGTCGAACGGGAACTCGTCCGCCGCACGGCGGGCAAGGCCGCGCTGTCCGGGACGAAACGGCGTGAGGCCGAATACCGCACCACCGTCACCAACCACGGGCCGCGCGAAGCCGCGGTCACCGTGCTCGACCAGTTCCCGGTGTCGCGCGACGACGCGGTGGTCGTCCGCGACGTGCGCGCCACCCCGGATCCGGCCGAGACCACCGAACTCGGCGAGTTCACCTGGCGGATCGCCGTCGCGCCGGGCCAGGCCGCGGTGGTCACGCTGGCCTTCCGGGTGGACGTCGCGAAGGGGGTCGAGCTCGCGGGCTGGCGCGAGTGAGCGAACACAGCGTCCCCACAGCAAGACACAGGAAACGGACAGGTCAGAGCCGCTGCTGAACGCCGGACGGCCGACGTTGACCCGGTATGAGGACACGGGTTCGCGTCACCCTCGCCTGCGCCGCGCTGACGGCCGTCGCACTGACGGCAGGCGGCCTGGTCGTCACCGCCAGGCACACCGTCACGCCGGTCAACCAGGCGGTGACGGCCCCCGCGACGAGCACGCCAGCGTCATCGGTGAACACCCCGACTGAGACGCCGACGCCCAGCACGACCGTCTCGGCCCCGGCGCTGGACCCGGACGAGCTGGCGGACGCGGTGTCCGATGCCGTCAAGCACGCGGTCCCGGGAACAGAGCTGGGACTCGCGATCTTCGATCGCCAGACCGGCGAAACACTGGCCGAGGCGGACCCCGGAAAGCGCTTCTACACGGCTTCGGTGGTGAAGCTGCTCATCGCGCTCGACGCTGTCTACGACAACGGGTGGCAGGTGCCGGACGACGACCTGGCCGAAGACCTCACGACCATGCTCGCGGGCAGCAACGACTCCATCGCGTCGCGGCTGTGGGAGGACGACGGCGGCGTCACGATCGTCAGCCGGATGGCCGACCTGATCGGCCTCGACGACACCGTCCCACCCTCGGATCCCGGGCAGTGGGGCATGACCTGGACCAGCGCCGACGACGTCGTCCAGATCTACGAATACCTCGACGACACGGTGCCGGACGAGGTCGCCCGGCCGATCGTCGACGCCCTCGCCGCCGCCCGGCAGCCCGCCGACGACGGGTTCGCCCAGTACTTCGGCATCCCGGACGGGCTGCCCGGCGTCGACTGGGCCGTCAAGCAGGGCTGGATGATCCTGCGCTCGTCGGTCGTGCTCGACACCACCGGCGTGGTCGGCTCGCGCTACGTCGTCGCGCTGCTCACGGACATGCCGCGCGCGACCAGCTGGGCGAAGGGCCGTGCGGCCGTCACCGCGGGCATCGCGGCGACGGCCCCGGTGCTCGGGACTGCGAGCTAGCCCTGCGAGATGTAGGCTTCCAGCTGTTCACGGCTCTTTTCCAGCTCTTCCATGCGGTTCTTCACCACGTCGCCGATGCTGACGATGCCCGCCAGCTTGCCCTCGACCAGCACCGGCACGTGCCGGATACGGCGTTCGGTCATCAGCACGGTCAGCTGGTCGACGGAGTCCTCCGGCCCGCAGCTGGCGACCATCTTGGTCATGATCTCGGCGACCGGCCGGGCGAGCAGGCCGGGGCCGTGCTCGACGAGGCGCCGGACCACGTCCCGTTCCGACACGATGCCGGCGATCTGGTCGCCGGTGATCACCACCATGGCGCCCACGTTGTGCTCGGCGAGTCTCGCGAGCAGTTCGGTGACCGTCGTCTCGGGGGCGACCGTGGCGACCGCCGTTCCCTTGCCTCGCAGCAGGTCGGAAATCCGCATCGCGATCCTCCCGGGTCGGTGAGCTGGCTCACCTCAGGTTATGGCCTAACGGGCGGCGGCGAAAGTCCAACGGCGACGGCGTCCGGGTATCACCTGGTCACGCCGTGTCCCGCGGTTCGCCGAACAACGCCCGCAAGCGGGCGAGACCGGGTTCGATCCGGGCGGTGGGCAGCGCGCCGTAGCCGAACACCAGCCCGGCGGGCCGCGGGGTGCGCACGGAGAACCACGAGAGGGGGTAGAGCAGGATGCCCGCGTCGCGCGCGGCTCGGACGACGTCACGCGGATCCCTTGTGGCGTAAGCACTCAGGTGCAGTCCGGCGTCCGACGGGATCGGCTCGAGGACCCCGCCGAAGTCCCGTAGGAGCACCTCCCGGACGAGCTCGTGGCGTTCGCGGTAGGTCTTGCGCATCTTCCTGATGTGGCGGGCGAAACCGCCCTCGTCGATGAACTCCGCGAGTGCCGCCTGCTCCAGGTTCGGGGAATGCCAGGTGCTCAGGTACTTGGCCTTGACCAACGACGGCACCAGGGACGGCGGAGCCACCATGAACCCGAGTCGCAGTGCGGGTGAGAGCACCTTGGAGAACGAGCCGACGTAGACCACGCGGCCGCGGGAATCGAGGCTGTGCAAGGGTTCCAGCGGTCGCCCGGTGTAGCGGAACTCGGTGTCGTAGTCGTCCTCGAGGATCACCGCGTCGTGCCGCGCGGCCCAGTCCAGCAGCTCCAGCCGCCGCTCCAGCGACATCGACGTGCCCAGCGGATAGTGATGCGAAGGTGTGACGTAGACCAGGCGGCACCCGGCCGGGATCTCCGCCACGACGATGCCCTCGCCGTCCATCGGGACGGGCACTGGCCGCACGCCGAGTGTGGTCAGCAGGAGTCTCGGCGGCGGGTAGCCGGGGTCCTCGACGGCGGCGAGATCACCTCGCCGCAGCAGGACCCGCGCCACGAGGTCGATCGTCTGCTGCGCGCCGGAGGTGATCACCACGTCGGCGGCCCCGGCCCGGACGTCGCGGGCGACCCCGACGTGCCGGGCGATCGCCACGCGCAGGCCGGGATGACCCTGCGGGTCACCATAGGTCAGCAGGTCAGCCCGCGAGGCCCGGATCTGCCGCGTCACCAGCCGCCGCCAGGTATCGAACGGGAAGCGGCTCAGATCAGGCACCCCGGCCCGGAAGTCGAACTCGGGCGCGGGGGCGAACGCCGCGGGCAACTCGGGGACGTCATCCCACTCCGCCAGCGGCCGAGCCTCGGTGACGCGGCCGCCGGAGGTGGCGGACTGACGCTCGGACCCCGCCCGGACGAAAGTGCCAGAGCCGACGCGAGCCTGCAGGAAGCCCTCCGCCATGAGCCGGTCGTAGGCGGCACTGACCGTAGTGCGGGAGACGGCGAGCCGCTGCGCGAGCTCCCGGCTGGGCGGCAGCGCCTCCCCCGCCTGAATCCGGCCATCAAGGATAGCCGCCCGGATCTGCCGATAGATCGCGTCCCGGTAACCCCGGCCACGACTGAGGTCAATGTGAATCTCCACCAGACCACTCTAGATTGGCACACCAAAGTCCGCCCAGATTTGGCTCTTCAGGTAAGCCGATCCCACCGCTAGTTTCCCCACATGACCACTTTCGACCTGGACCGCCGCTCACTCGCGGTCCTCGACAAGATCCTCGCCGACATGACCACCGCCGACCTCGGCCGCCCCACACCGTGCACAGGCTGGACCCTCACCGAACTGCTCCGTCACCAGGTCAGCGAGAACCACGGCTTCGCGATCGCCGCACGCGACGGCTCAGCACCAAACTGGGACAGCGCCCAACTCGGCAACAACCCCTACGGCGCCTACACAACCTCGGTCGACGCATACCTGGAAGCCTTCGCCGGCAACGAAGTCCTCGAACGCCAACTCACCATCGGCAAACACGGAACCTTCCCAGGCCAAATAGCCCTGGCAATGCACCTGGTCGACACCATCGCCCACGGCTGGGACCTGGCAAAAACACTCAACGTCCCCTACGAACCCGACACCGAAGCAGTACAAATGGCCCTAAAATTCGCCCAGCAAATCCCCACCAGCCCAACAGACCGACTAAACCAAAAAACCTTCGCCCCAGTAGTAAAAGTACCCAAAAACGCACCAGAACTACACCACCTACTAGGCCTCCTAGGCCGCTCCCCCACCTGGACACCATAACCCACAACCCACCCCAAAAAAACCAACCCACCACCCCACCCCACCACAACCCCACCAACCCACCCCAACCCCAGCCCACCTCAACCACAACCCCAGCCCACCCCAGCCACAGCCGTTTGCCCCAACCACAGCGTCTCCCCGAGCCCTGCGAGGGGAGACTTCACCGCCGCGCGCCCTCTTTCAGGCCCGCCAGGGCCTCCCAACTCGCGACGGCAGGTCGCCCCCCTACAAACAAAAGCCGCACTTGCGTACATGGTCAGGGGCGACCTGGCGGCGCGAGTTTGTAAGCGCGCTGGCCAAAAAACACAGGCTTCTAGCCACACCTCAGGACTAAACCAAAAACCCGCACACCAAAACTCAGGTGACGTCGGCAGCAGAAGCCGCCCAGGTATTACAAGCCGACGGAGACTTACCCGCAAAACCTGCCTTGGCCCACTTCAGCTGGTGCTTACGAGAGCCATGCGTGTCACTGTCATCGGCACGGCCGTAATCGGCCACTGTCGCGTTGGCCAGCGACGTACTGATCGCGCCGCGCCCCGCGGCGGCCGCAATGAACACCGCGCCAAAGCAGTTGGCCTGCAGCTCGATCCGGCGAACAAGTTCCTGATCGGCGGGGCTACTTTCATCATCCGAAGTCATCTTGTCCGCAGAAGCAGAAAGTATGCCACTCTCCCGCTGAACATGGTGCCCGTACTCGTGGGCAATCGTCGCCAAATGCCGCGCACGTTCCTGCCCCGCGTCATCAAGCATCCATTCGGTGGGTGCGTAAATCGTGGTGTCACCACCGCAGTAATACGCGACGGCCTCATCCTTACTGGGCGGCTTCCCACACGCGCTATGGTCGGGCAGCGTCACCTGGACGGTAGCGGAAAGCGCTGGCTCGTTCGCCTTGTCCAGCGCCGGTTTCCAAGCCTCGGCCAGACAATCAACCTCAGCCTTATAGAACGCCGCCAGCTGCTCGGGCGCGCGTCCCAGCGCAGGCAGGCTGCAGGTCACCTCCGTCAGCGTCACCCCGTCGGCCAGCAGCGGGTTGGACGCCAGCTGCGAGGACTCCTTCGGTGCCGGTCGCCCGTCCGTTCCCTTCTCCGACGAGGTGCCCCCGCGCGTCAAGTCCACGCCGCTCGCGGGCAGCGCGTGGCCGCTGACGAGCCGGGTCCCGTGGGTGGTGGCGGCCAGGGTGCCGATGAGCAGGGCACCGGCGAGCAGCACGCCGACCACGGCGCGGCCACCCCAGTCCTGGTGTGGCGGCGGGATCAGCACGGGCGGCGGGGTGGCGGTGAACGCGTAGTCAGGGAGCCGGGCCACCACCGGCGGCGGTGGCGGTGGCCCGGAGGTCTCGAGCCGTTCCGAAGTGGCGCCTTCTTCGGCGGCGCCCTCCACAGAACCGGTCACGTTCTCCCCCACGATCACAGTCCGACGTCGGAGCGAACCCGCCCGAGCGCGCGCCCGTCTCCCCGATCGGGACGCTCCGACCAGCATACGGACGCCCGGCGAGCCCGGGATCACGAAACGAAAACGCCGTCCTACCTCGCCAGGAAGGGGGTGTCCCGGGAAGACTGTCGGGATGAGTGACGACGACCCGTACCTGTGGCTGGAAGACGTGACCGGCGAGCAAGCGCTGGATTGGGTGCGCACGCAGAACGCCGGCACGCTCACCGAGCTGACCGGCGGTGAGCGGTTCGCCGGGTTGCGTGACGAAATCCGCGAGGTGCTCGACGCCGACGACAGGATTCCGTACGTCCGGCGGCGTGGCGAGCACCTTTACAACTTCTGGCAGGACGCGGCACACCCGCGGGGCCTGTGGCGGCGGACCACATTGGAGCAGTACCGGCTGGCCGAGCCCGCGTGGGAGCTCCTGCTCGACGTCGACGCGCTGGCCGAGGCCGAGGGCGAGAACTGGGTCTGGCAGGGCGCGGCCGTGCTGCGGCCCGGGTACCGGCTGGGTCTGGTCGAGCTCTCGCGCGGCGGCGCCGACGCGGTCGTGGTGCGCGAGTTCGACCTCGACGCGCACGAATTCGTCGAGAACGGCTTCACCCTGCCCGAGGCGAAGGCCCGTGTCGGCTGGATCGACGCCGATCGCGTGTACGTCGGCACGGACTTCGGCGAGGGCTCGCTGACGAGTTCCGGCTACCCGCGGATCAGCAAGGAATGGCGTCGCGGCACCCCGCTGAGTGAAGCGGCCGTGGTCTTCGAAGGCAAGCCCGAGGATGTGTCGATCGGCGCGTACCACGACCCGACCGGGGGTTTCGAGCGCGACTTCGTCAGCCGCGCGATCGACTTCTACCGCTCCGAGATGTACCTGCGCACGTCCGAGGGCGGGCTGGCCCGTGTCGACGTCCCCGAGGACGCGAACGCGTCGGTGCACCGCGAATGGCTGCTCGTGCAGACCCGGTCGCCGTGGACGGTCGGTGGCACCGAGTACCCGGCGGGCACGCTGCTCGCGTCGCTGTTCGAGCCGTATATGGCCGGTGAGCGCACGCTGACCACGCTGTTCGCACCCGACCCGCACACCTCGCTCGACTACTGGGCCTGGACCCGCAACCACCTGCTGCTGGCGACCCTGCACGACGTCAAGACCGAACTGCGGGCACTGACCCCCGGCCAGGGCGGCTGGGCCGAGGCCCCGCTGGCCGGGGCCCCGGAGCTGGGCAGCGCGGAGATCACCGGCACCGACCCCGAGGTCAGCGACGAGTACTTCCTCAACACGAGCGGCTACACCGAACCGGCGACGCTGACCTACGGCCACGTCGGCGGCGAGGTAGAGATCCTCAAACAGGCACCCGCGTTCTTCGGCAACGAGGGAATGACGGTCGCGCAGTACTTCGCGACCTCGCTGGACGGCACGAAGATCCCGTACTTCGTGGTGCGGCCGTCGGGCGCCGAAGGAGGCCCGACGCTGATGACCGGCTACGGCGGCTTCGAAATCCCGCTGACCCCGGGCTACAGCGGCGTCAACGGGCGAGGCTGGCTCGCGCGCGGGGGCACCTACGTGGTCGCGAACATCCGCGGCGGCGGCGAGTACGGACCCGAATGGCACACCCAGGCGATCAAGGCCGACCGGCACAAGGTGTACGAGGACTTCGCCGCCGTCGCCGCCGACCTGACCGAGCGCGGCATCACCACACCGGCGCGGCTCGGCATCCAGGGCGGCAGCAACGGCGGGCTGCTGATGGGCGTCATGCTCACCCGCTACCCCGAGCTGTTCGGCGCGATCGTCAGCCAGGTACCCCTGCTGGACATGCGGCGCTACCACAAGCTGCTCGCCGGGGCTTCGTGGATGGCCGAGTACGGCAACCCGGACGACCCGGCGGAATGGGCCCACATCGGCGAGTACTCGCCCTACCAGAACGTCCACAGTGGACGCGACTACCCGCCGTCGCTGTTCGTCACCTCCACCCGCGACGACCGGGTGCACCCCGCTCACGCTCGCAAGATGGTGGCCAGGATGCGCGAACAGGGCCACGACGTCCGCTACCACGAAAACATCGAAGGCGGCCACGGCGCGGCGGCCGACAACGAGCAGCTGGCGTTCAAGTGGGCGCTGGTGTTCGAGTTCCTGTGGGAGCGGCTCACGCGCTGATCCGCACCCGCGCGGATCCACTGACACAGGATGGCAGTGGATCCGCGCGATGCTGGCCCGGACAGCGATTCCCGTCCGAAAGGCCACCATCACATGAGCGACACCACCGGCGCCGGCGACTTCGACTTCTTCGTCGGCGACTGGGACATCACCAACCGGCGGCTGCTCAAGCCACTCACCGGCAGCGACGAATGGGACACCTTCCCGGCGACGTCGCGGAGCCACGGCCTGTTCGAGGGCGCGGGCAACTTCGACGAGTTCAGCTGCCCCGCCCGCGGCTTCCGCGGCATGACCCTGCGCCTCTACGCCCCCGAAACCGGCGAGTGGTCGCTGTACTGGGCCAACAACCGCACCGGCCGGCTGCAGTCCCCCGTCACCGGGCGCTACGCCGACAATGGCGAGGGGGAGGGCGAGGGCGACTTCTACGGCGACGACGAGCACGACGGCACCCCGATCCGCGTGCGCTACCGCTGGACCCGCGTCAGCTCGGGCTCGCCCCGCTGGGAGCAGGCCTACTCGACCGACGGCGAGGCGACCTGGGAGACCAACTGGTTCATGGACTTCACGCGCCGCTGAGCCGGGAGGGAGCCCGCCGGGCCGCGGGCTCCCCCTCCGTCAGCTGCAGCCGGACGTGGAGCCGCAACCTTCACACACGTAGCAGGAACCCGCGGGCCTCATCTTGGTTCCGCAGGTCATGCACAGCGGCGCGTCCGCGGCCTTGCCGAGCTGCAGCTCCACCAGCTCGGCAGTGCTGTGCACGTCCTTGACGTGCTCGCTCCCGGCCGGGCGCGGGGTGCCCGAATCCACGCTCGTGCGGAGCTCTTCGAGGTCGGCCGTGCCGTACTCGGCCTCGACCTGGACGGACCGTTCACCGGCGGTGAAGATCCCGAGCTGGGAACGCGTTTCCACCGGCAGGTAGTCCAGTGCCAGCCTGCGGAACAGGTAGTCCAGCACGCTCGTCGCGATCCGGATGTCCGGATCGTCGGTCATGCCCGCCGGCTCGAAGCGCAGGTTGGAGAACTTGGAGATGTAGAACTCCAGCGGGATCCCGTACTGCAGGCCCACCGAGATCGACATCGAGAACGCGTCCATCACCCCGGCCAGCGTCGAGCCCTGCTTGCCGAGCTTGATGAAGATCTCGCCGAGCCCGTCATCCGGGTACGACCCCGCGTGCAGGTATCCCTCCGCACCGCCGACGGTGAACGAAACCGTCTGGCTGGGCCGTTTCTTGGGCAGGCGTTTGCGCACCGGGCGGTATTCGACGACCGGCTCGGTCTCCGTCTCCTTCTTGCCGGTGGACAGCGGCTGGCCGACCTTGCAGTTGTCCCGGTAGATGGCGAGCGCCTTGAGGCCGAGTTTCCAGCCTTGGTAGTAGATCTCCTCGACCTCGTCGATGGTCGCCGACTCCGGCATGTTCACCGTCTTCGAGATGGCACCGGAGAGGAACGGCTGCACCGCGGCCATCATCCGCACGTGCCCCATCGGCGCGATGGACCGCTCGCCGACCGCGCAGTCGAACACGTCGTAGTGCTCGGGACGCAGGCCAGGCGCGTCGACCACATGCCCGCTCTTCGCGACGTAGTCGACTATCGCTTCGACCTGCTCGTCGGGATAGCCGAGCGCGGACAGCGCGCGCGGGACCGTCTGGTTGACGATCTGCATCGAGCCGCCGCCGACGAGCTTCTTGAACTTCACCAGCGAGAAGTCCGGCTCGATCCCGGTGGTGTCACAGTCCATCATGAAGCCGATGGTGTTGTGACTGACGAATCCGTTCGCGACGTAGGTGACGTTGTCCGGGACGGACAGGTCGAAGGTCGGCTGGACCCCACCGTCCTCATTGGCCGCGACCGGCTCGAACAGGAACCCGAGAGCCCGCCCCAGCCTGGGGTCGCCTGTCTCCCCGAAGATCCGGCGAGCGAGCCTCCGCGTCACGCCACCGTGTTCGCGCAGTGCTTGGACGACGACGGCCCGGTCGGCATGGCCGGAAGGCACCAGCTCGTCCCACACCGATCGCGGGAGGTGGATGTGATCGCCGTTCGCGGAACCGCGGGGCTCGAGAGAAACCAACGCCCTGGCCTTGCGTTCGCTCAGGAAGCCGATGACCTCGTCATAGGCCAGCGCGTGGTCGGCGTTGCGCAGCCGGACCTGGGCGCCGCTGGTCGTCGACGCCATCCCCAGTGACAGCAACAGCCCGCGAACGTCCTCGGCGAACAACCCCGAGACGGTCGAGAGGGCAGGAACACCCTCGGTCACGGTGCCACCGGCCTCGAACAGGCCGCGGAGGAACGCAGCGTAGACGACGGGGTCGTTGGTCTCCCGGATGGCGGCGGGGACCCTCGGCGTCCAGCCCTCACCCGTGTGATCGACCCCGGGGAGATCCTTCGCGAAACCAGCGGCCTGCCACCACGCGGCCAGCCTGACGGACTTCAGCGTCACCTCGTGGTGGCCCTGAACCTGGCGGACAATCGGGTCCAGCCCGAACAGTCCCTTCGCCAGTACCCGCACCCGCTCGACCACGTCGAGGTCGGTGTCCGCGACACGCAGCCGGATCCCCTCGGCGCGCAGACCGCCGTCACCCAGGAAGTAACCGGCCAGCTCGGCCAGCTCCTCGTCGACGGCGTCCGGCACCCGAGCCGCGCCGTCATCGGTGTCGAGCGCCTGGTCGAGCACCGGCAGGGGAACACGCCTGGGCTCGCCGACGAGTCCGCCGAGCTGTAACGGCACCAGGTCACCCTGGCGGATGTCGGCGAGGCGTCGCCACACCCAGGCCCCGATCGCGTCGACCACTTTCACGCGATGCGCCAGGGTGCCCTGGACGCGATAACCGCCCTTGGTCACGATGCGGCGGGTGGGTTCCTCACCGTTGACGAAGAACCTGGTCGCCCGCCGAGGCCCTTCGTCGGTCGAGACGGTGAGCTCGACGTCCTGCCAGCGATCGCCGTAGAGCTCGCCGATCTCGGAGAGCCTGGCCAGCCCTCGATCGGTGGTGACCATGGTGTCCGCGGTCAGGCAGCCCGTCGGCGCCAGGACACTCGCCTGTGCGTTGCGCCAGCCTTGCCGGGCACCGATCTCGTTGCCACGCCGCCATTCCCCGGTGGCGAGGGTGCGCACCGCCGCGTCGTTGGCGTGCAGGGTGCGGAGCTGGTCGTTCGCCGCCGCGTGCTTGCGCATGACACGCTGGTGCGGCTCGGCGTTGCGGGCATAGCCCTCGTAGGGGCCGACCACGCCGGCGAGTTCGGCGGAACGGCGGTACGACACTCCCGACATCAGCGAGGTGATCGAGGCCGCGAGAGCTCGGCCACCCTCGGAGTCGTACGCGTGGCCGAGCGCCATCAGCAGGGCGCCAAGGTTCGCGTAGCCGATGCCGAGCTGGCGGAATTCCCGGGTGGTGTTCCCGATCGCCTCGGTCGGGAAATCGGCGAAACAGATGGAGATGTCCATCGCGGTGATGACGAACTCGACGGCCTTGACGAAGCGCTCCGCGTCGAACTCGCCGTCCTCGGTGACGAACTTCAGCAGGTTCAGCGAGGCGAGGTTGCAACTGGAGTTGTCGAGATGCATGTACTCGCTGCAGTTCGCCACCACCGTTCCGCTCACCACGTACGAGTGGTTGCGCGGCTCGGTGAGATTGAAGGTGGTTTCGAACCCGCGGGAAACCCGGGAGACGAGCCGGACCGTCTCATCGACGGCGTAGTGACCCCGCGCTGCCAGGGTTTCCGTCAGTTTCGCGGCTTTGGCGGCGTGGTCGAATCCGACCAGCTCGGCGAAACTCGCCAGGTGGCGCCCGGCGATCCGGAGCTCGAAACCCGGGCCCTGGGTGTCACGGTGGATGCGGCCACGGACACCCAGGCTCACGAGCAGTTCCTGCACACCGATGAGCAGCTCCTCCGAGCGGCTGCCCAGCCCGAGGTACCGGGCGCCCTCCACAACCTGGTCCACTACCCGGCCGTCCGCGTCGAACAGCCCGCGCAGGAACGCGACCAGCGACTCTTCCGGGGCCTCGTAAATCGACTCGGGAACGACCTTCTCCCCGGAGCCCTCTGTCGAGACGCCCAGCGCGTTCAGCAGAACGCCGAATCGGCCCCGCGTCGACCGCAGCCGGGTCGTCCCGTCGGGCCGGACGCTCGGCAAGTGGTCGAAACCGGTGATCCCGGCCAGCAGGGTCCGGTGCCGGGGCAACAGGTTCTCGCGTTCCCACCCGGTGCCGTACACCGTCACGGCTCCGGAGCCGGTGAGCCGGCCGCCACCCACCAGCCAGCCGAGATAGTGCGCCAGCTCGGGGCTCCATTTCTCCGGAACCCCGTTCAGCGCCACTCCCCGCGCGTTTCGGGCACCCTGGATCGCCGCTGTGGGCAACGCCGCCGACGCGTGCGTCCTGGGCGAGTACTCGACCGAGCGCACCACCTGGTCCGCTTCGACGAGCTGCTCGGCGTGCACCCAGCCCCGGTTCGCGGTCCAGACCCGGTGGCCGGGGGTGCACCGCAGGCGGGAACCGTCCGTGAACCGCAGTTCGACGATCTCGTTGGTCCCGGTGACCAGGTACCGGGTGGGCACGGTCGCGACGACTCCGGGCCGTGGCTTTTCGACGTTCGTGACGTCGTTGGTGTAGACGGCGAAGGTCTCCCCCATCGACGCCCTGCGCACCAGGTCGCCGATGCGGACCAGCCCGGCGTCGGTCACGACCCGCTGGTCGGCGGGGAAGCAGGGATTGGAAGCGGTGATCCGGCCGGACTCGGGGCAGGTGTGCCAGTCGTTGATCGCGCCGTCGTACTGGATGCCGGGGTCTGCGCACTCCCAGGCCGCCGTGGTCAGCGAACGGAAGAGCGTCTTCGCGTCGACGTGGTCGATGACCTCGCCGGTGAGGCGGGCGCGCAGGCCGAACGGGTCGCCGGTCTCGACCGCGCGCATGAACTCGTCCGAGACGCGGACCGAGTTATTGGCGTTCTGGTACTGCACGGAGGCGATGTCCGCGCCGGACAGATCCATGTCGAACCCGGCGTCGCGCAGGACCTTGATCTTCTTCTCTTCGCGGGCCTTGGTCTGGATGAACTCTTCGACGTCGGGGTGGTCGACGTCGAGCACGACCATCTTCGCCGCGCGCCGCGTCGCGCCGCCGGACTTGATCGTGCCCGCCGAGGCGTCGGCGCCGCGCATGAACGAGACCGGGCCGGACGCGGTGCCGCCCGAAGTGAGGAGTTCCTTGGAGGAACGGATGCGGGAGAGGTTCAGCCCGGCGCCGGAACCGCCCTTGAAGATCAGGCCTTCCTCGCGGTACCAGTTGAGGATCGACTCCATCGTGTCGTCGACGGCGAGGATGAAACACGCGCTGACCTGCTGTTTCGACGCTGTCCCGACGTTGAACCATACTGGCGAGTTGAAGCTGAACACCTGGTGCAGCAGCATCCAGGTGAGCTCGTGCTCGAAGATCCCGGCATCGGCCTCGCCCGCGAAGTAACCGTGCTCACGCCCAGCCTTGACGTACGTCTTGACCACGCGGTCGATCAGCTGCCTGAGGCCCGTTTCGCGCTGTGGGGTGCCCACGGCGCCGCGGAAGTACTTGCTGGTGACGATGTTGGTCGCGTTGACGGACCAGAAGTCCGGGAACTCGACGCCGCGCTGCTCGAAGTTCACCGTGCCGTCGCGCCAGTTGGTCATCACGACGTCACGCTGTTCCCAGGTGACCTGCTCGTAGGGGTGCACGCCCTCGGTGGTGAACACCCGGCGCACCGTCAGCCCCGCGGCCTTCTTACCGGCCCCGTCCTGCGCTTTCGCGCCGGCTCCCACGGTCTCTGTCATGGGTTTCCCTCACTCCCACGCGCGGTGGCGGCGCGTCAATCGCCGCCCACGCGTTGCTCGCTCTCATCCGGTCCGGCCGATCCCGCCATGGCCTCACGAAGGTCCGCGATCTCTTTTTCGAAGTCTTCGACCGAGGAAAAGGAGCGATAGACACTGGCGAAGCGGAGGTAGGCGACGCCGTCGAGTTCACGCAGCGGGCCCAGTATCGCCAGGCCGACCTCGTGACTCGGGATCTCCGCCAGACCCGCGGAGCGGATCGATTCCTCCACCCGCTGAGCGAGCTGCTTCAGCGCGTCGTCGTCGACCGGGCGGCCCTGACAGGCCCGCCGTACGCCGCTGACGACCTTGTCCCTGCTGAACTGTTCGGTGACGCCGGACCGCTTGACGACGGCGAGCACCATCGTCTCCGACGTGGTGAACCGCCGGCCGCATTCGGCGCAGGAGCGCCGCCGCCGGATGGCCTGACCTTCGTCCACCTCTCGGGAGTCGACGACCCGAGAGTCCGCATGCCGACAGAACGGACACCTCATCCGCCGATCACCTTCCCCTCCGCGCCGGGCGGGCCCGAGGACACCCACGCCGTCCGCCTCGCCACGCGCGACGCGAACCATGATCATTCTGGTGATCGACATGTGGATATCCGGTGGATGAACACCGACCAGCTGTGGACAACTGGTACAGAGTCTACCCCAACTTGTGGACCAACTACAGCGGTGTAACTACCACATATAGCGGTGGACCTTAGATCGGGTCCGGAGCGCGCGCAAGCGCCGGCGCCGACCGGAAACAGGGCCGCCACAGCGGCGGCCGATCGTGCTCGCACGGTCACCTCGCATCAGCCTGGACCGACGCCGCGACCGGGACCGTGAGCGGCAGTCCGGGCACCAGAACGGCGTCTTGCAGGCCATTGAGCTCTTTGATGCGCGCGACAACCGCGTCAGTGTCGCTCTCCGGCGCGAAACGCGCGGCCAGCTCACTCAACGTCTCCCCCGGGGCGACGGACACCGTCGCCGTCCGCTCGGGCACCTGAGCGCCGGAAACGCCCTGGGAAAGTAGACCCAATCCGGTGATACCCAGACAGATCGCGACCGCGAGCCCGGCGAGCCACGGCCAGCGCACCGGCAGCTTGCGCGGCGCCGGGCACAACGCGACCGCGGGACGACGGCCCGCCACCACATGCGCCCTCGACGGCGGGCGCAGCGTTTCCGCCCGCCTGACCCGCACGGGACGCGCCGGGTGGGCCGGCGGCGCCTGCACCGTGCGAATGGCACGGGAGCGGACCTGCCCGCCTTCGACCAGAATCGACATCACGGAACCTCCTCGCAGTCCTGCTGTCCGCCTGACCGGGCACGGAGCTCCATGCGGCCGCTTCAGGTCGAACAAGCGTTCTATCGAACGCCCGTGCGAATGTGTACCACCCGGCACCGACAAAATCGAGCGACACGGCGTGTCCTTCGAACAGATGTTTGAAAACATCGGCCTGTCGGGCTAACGTCGGTGACCAGGGCATCTGCCGGGCAGGTGCCGCCGGTGAAGCCTGCCGAAAGATCGGCAGGCCCGGCAAACGATCGGCTGGGAGGCAACGCAGTGGCCAAGGAGAGCAAGGCGGGGAACGCGGCGGAGGGCGGCGGCAAGGTGCGAACCTTGCCGGAGGTCCACGACGTCGACGAGACCCTGACCGTGCGGCAGCAGCAGATACTCGACGTGATCAGGGGCTGGGTGACCCGCTTCGGCTACCCGCCCAGTGTGCGCGAGATCGGTGAAGCGGTCGGGCTCACCTCGACGTCCTCGGTGTCGCACCAGCTGCGAGCGCTGCAGCGCAAGGGATACCTGAGGCGGGACGCCAACCGGCCGCGCGCGGTCGGCGTGCTGGCCGCGACCGACGACAACCCCATGGGCATCGAGAGCGAGTTCACCGCTGCGCTGCCGAAGGCCGCGTACGTGCCACTGCTGGGCCGGATCGCGGCCGGTGGGCCGGTGCTGGCCGAGCAGGCGGTGGAAGACGTGTTCCCGCTGCCGCGGGAGATCGTCGGCGAGGGCGAGCTGTTCCTGCTCAAGGTCGCCGGCGACTCGATGATCGACGCGGCCATCACCAACGGCGACTGGGTGGTGGTCCGCCAGCAGCCCACCGCCGACAGCGGTGAGATCGTGGCCGCCATGATCGACGGCGAAGCCACGGTGAAGACGTTCAAGCGCAAGGACGGGCACAACTGGCTGATGCCGCACAACGAGGCGTACGAGCCCATCCCGGGTGACGACGCCACCATCCTCGGCAAGGTCGTGGCCGTACTGCGCCGCCTCTGATCCGGCGAGTGATCCGGCGCGGCCGCGGTCCCCGGCGCGAACAGCGCTCCGGGGTCAGCGGCCGCGGCGGCGCAGCCTGCTGAAACCGAACCAGCCACCGAGCACGACCACGAGTGCGACGCCGACGGCGGGCAGCACGGGGAGCCCGGCCCCGTCCCCGGCCTCGTCTTCGTCGGTGCCATTCGTACCCGCGGTGGACTTGCCCGCCACCGGAGACGAACCATCGGACCGCCCGGCCAGGGCCGCCGCTCCCTTCACCGCCCGAATCGGCTGCCCGACGCCCTCCCCGCCGGACAGCAGGGTTCCGTCGGGTTCGAAGGCGAGTGCCTCGCCCTGCTTTTCACCGGGCAGTGGCACCCGGACGGGCGTCCGCTGCAGCGCGGCCATGATGTCGCCGCCGGAAACGGCATAGAGGTAGGCGTCGGTGTAGGTCCGCAGGGCGATCACGGAGCCGTCGGCGGTGGCAGCCGCGCCCGTCACCAGCACCGAACCGAACGAGCCGATCGGCCCGCCAGGGGTGTCGGTTTCCTTGATGTTCAGCGAGCCGACCTTCTCCAGCGGGGTCGGGCCGGGGCTGGCCAGCGGCCCGGTGGGCCGGTAGACCTTCGCGTCGCCGAGGACGTCCTTGGTGATCAGGTACGGCACGCCCCTGGGGTCCATGATCAGGGCCTCGACGTCGTGCTGTCCGTCGGGATAGGTGAGTCTGTGCAGCGTGGCCTTGCCCGAGGTGCTGAGCTCGATCAGCGCCACCGTGTCGCGTTTCTTGCTGTTGTCACCGGTGTCGGCCAGCCACAGTTTGCCGTCGGCGGTCCTCGCGAGGTCCTCGACGTCATACGGGTCGGTGCCCTGGCTGATCACCTTCTGGACCTTGCAGTCACGGCCGAGGACGAACACCTGGACCTTGCTGCCGCCGTCGTTGATGCCGTACCAGCGCTCGCCGTCGGACACCAGCCCGGACAACTCGCTGATCCGCGGGTCGGTCACCGTGCACAAGGTCTCCGGTGCGGGCACGTCGGCCGCCGACGCGGGCGGGGCGAACCCCAGCACCGCCAGGACAGCCGTACCGGCGATCCATCCCCCTGCGCGCACCCCGTACACCTCCATACTGTGAAGCCCCGACGGCTTCACAGTACGGAGACGTTTCAGAGCGTGGACCCGTTGGTCTCGTAGACGCGCAAAGCCGCCGCGAGATCCGGATGGACGCGAACCCGCAGGCGGGTGCCCTCCTCGACGTGCTCCTCTTCGAGGATCTCGCCGTCGGCGTGCGCCCGCGAGACGAGCTCGCCGTGGTTGTACGGCACCAGCGCCTCGATCACGACCTCCGGCCGGGGCAGCCGGTCGGCGATCACCTCGGCCAGCTCGGTGATCCCCGCGCCGGTCCGGGCGGAGATCAGCACGGCGCCGCTCATCAGGTGCCGCAGGCGGGCCAGCGCGACCTCGTCGGCGGCGTCGGCCTTGTTGATCACGAGCAGCTCCGGCGGGAGCGGCTCTTCACGCTTCTGGGTGATTTCCGCGAGCACCTGACGCACGGCGTGCACCTGGTCCTCGGGTGCCGGGTCCGCGCCGTCCACCACATGGACGAGCAGGTCCGCGCCCGCGGCCTCCTCCAGCGTCGACCGGAAGGCGTCGACCAGCTGGTGCGGCAGGTGCCGGACGAAACCGACCGTGTCGGTCAGCGTGTACGTGCGGCCGTCCGAGGTCTGGGCCCGCCGGGTGGTCGGGTCCAGGGTGGCGAACAACGCGTCGTCGACCAGGACACCGGCGTTGGTCAGCGCGTTGAGCAGGCTCGACTTTCCGGCGTTGGTGTAGCCGACGATCGCGACGCTCGGGACCTCGTTGGTGACACGGCGGTTGCGCTTGGTCTCGCGGATCGTGCCCATCGCGGCGATCTCGCGGCGCAGCTTGGACACGCGCTTGCTGATGCGCCGCCGGTCGGTCTCCAGCTTGGTCTCACCGGGACCACGCAGGCCCACCCCGGCACTGCCGCCACCCGCGCTGCCGCCTGCCTGGCGCGACAGCGCCTCACCCCAGCCTCGCAGGCGCGGGACCAGGTACTGGAGCTGGGCGAGCTCGACCTGCGCCTTGCCCTCCTTGGAACTGGCGTGCTGCGCGAAGATGTCGAGGATCAGGGCGGTCCGGTCGATGACCTTGACCTTCACCTTCTCCTCGAGCTGACGCAGCTGACCCGGCGAAAGCTCGCCGTCGCAGATCACCGTGTCCGCGCCGGTGGCGATCACGACGTCGCGCAGCTCCTTCACCTTGCCGGAGCCGATGTAGGTCGCCGGGTCGGGACGGACCCGCCGCTGGACGAGGCCTTCGAGCACCTCGGAACCGGCCGTCTCGGCCAGCCGGGCGAGCTCGGCGAGGGAGGCCTCGGACTGTGCCGCCGTCCCCTCTGCCCACACGCCGACCAGAACCACGCGCTCCAGGCGCAACTGCCGGTACTCGACTTCGGTGACGTCCGCTAGTTCGGTGGACAGTCCCGCGACGCGGCGAAGTGACGCGCGCTCCTCGAGCGCCATGTCGCCGGCGGAAGGGTCCTCGTCGATCAGGTCTTCGTGGGTAAGTTCTGTCATCGTGCCTCCATGGTCCCACGTTTCGAGGTGGGAGCCGAGTTGTTTACCTGCTGGGGTAGAGCGAGACGTAGACCGCGGTGCGCTCGGCCAGCGGTTCGACGGGCCGCGCGCGGAACTCCTCGAGGAGACCTTCGAGCCGTCCCTTGAACTCTTCGAGCCCGCCGGAACCGACCTGGAGGACGAGCCTCGTCTGCTCGACCCGCTCGAACCGGGTGTCCGCGATTTCGGCCAGGTAGGCCTCGAGCATCGCCTGGTCGACCCCCTGGTCGGGATGCGTGTCGAGCAGCCAGGACAGTCCGGTCGAGAGGTACGGGATCTCCTTCGCGCCGCGCGCTCCGCGCCGGGACGGCTGAGCGGTGAGGAAGCCCGTGTCGACCAGCTTGCGCACGTGGTGCAGGGTCGTCGCCGGGTCGCGGCCGAGGCGTTCGGCGAGCTCCTTGTTGGTCAGGGCTTCGGAAAAGGTCAACCGGATGATGCGCAGCCGTATTCCGGAGGCGAGGGCGGCGGCCTCCGCTTCCGTCGCGCGACGACGTTCAGTGAACACCCCACCAGCCTACGGTTCGGCCCGCGACAAAAGTGATTGACACTTCCCAATCACTCCGGCAGGGTTGGGCTCGTGCGCAGCGACTCCCTGTTCCGCCATGCCGACTTCCGCCGGCTGTGGGCGGGCGACACGGCCAGTCAGTTCGGCGCCGCCATCGGCTGGACGGCGATCCCGCTGCTGGCCGCGACCGTACTCGCCGCCAGCCCGGCCCAGATGGGCCTGCTCACCGCGGCCGAGACCGCGGCATTCCTGCTCATCGGCCTGCCCGCCGGGGTCTGGGTGGACCGCAGGCGCCGCCGTCCCCTCATGCTGCGCGCGGACCTCGCCAGGGCGGCACTCCTGCTGACGGTGCCGATCGCGTGGTGGACGGATCTGCTGACGCTGACCCAGCTCATCGTGGTCGCGCTGCTGACCGGGGTGGCGACCGTGTTCTTCGACGTCGCCTATCAGTCCTACCTGCCGGCGCTGGTCGGCCGCGAGCACCTGGTCGAGGGCAACGCGAAACTGCAGGCCAGCCAGTCGGTCGCCCAGGTCACCGGCCCCGGGATCGGCGGCGCTCTGGTCCAGGCGGCGGGGGCCGCCAACGCGGTGCTGGGCACCGGGCTTGGCTTCCTCGCCTCGGCGTTGTGCCTGATGCGCGTCAAAACCGTCGAGCCCGAGCCCGTGCCGCACGAGAACCCGCGGCTGTGGCCGCAGATCGTGGAAGGTCTGCGGTTCGTCTTCGGCAACCCCAGCCTGCGGGCGATCGTCGCCTGCACGGCCACGGCGAACCTGTTCGGCGGGGCGCTGACCGCGGTCCAGATCCTGTTCCTGACCCGCACCCTCGGGCTGTCCCCCGCCGGGGTCGGGACCCTGCTGGCGTTCGGCGGGGCGGGCAGCGTGCTCGGGGCAGTGTGCTCGGGCTCGCTCACGCGCCGGTTCGGGCAGGCGCGGGCGATCTGGCTCGCCCCCTTGCTGAGCTGGCCCTTCCTGCTGATCATGCCGCTGGCCGAACCCGGGTGGCGGGTCGCGCTGGTCGCGGTGGCGCTGGCGGTCAGCGGCTTCGGCGTCATCGTCTACAACGTCGCACAGGTTTCGTACCGGCAAGCCACCTGCCCGGACCGGCTGCTCGGCCGGATGAACGCGAGCGTGCGGTTCGTCGTCTGGGGCACGATGCCGCTGGGCGGGCTGCTGGGCGGCGCGCTCGGCGGCGCGATCGGCCTGCGGGAGACGGTGTGGGTCGGCGTCGCGGGGCAGGTCGCTTCCGTGCTGTGGGTGCTGTGCTCACCGCTGCGCCGGCTGCGGGACCTGCCCCAGCAGGCGGAGCAAGGGACCTTTACTGCCGCGGAGTGAGGCCGTCGAGGAAGGACTCGAAATCCGCCGCGAGGGCCAGTTCGCTCTCGTCGTCGGCGTCGAACCAGGTGACCGAGGGTTCGCACTGGCGGCCGCGGACCCGGTAGTCGAGCCCGATCCAGGTGTGCCCGTCGCCCGAAAGCAGCAGGATCGGCGAGGGCAACTCCCACTCGTCGATCAGTTACGGCGTGTCGAGCAGGGAAAGTCCTCCGCCGCCGATGCCCAGCACCTCGTCGAACGGGACGTGGTCCTCGCTCCACGAAGTCGGCGTGCCCGTCCGCCACCCGATCACCGCCTGCGGATCCGCAGGAGTTCGAGCAGCGACGCAGGGAGCTTCACGTCCAGCAGGCGTTCAGCGTCACGAACGGACTCCTCGCTCGGCGACGCCCCGGGCCCGTCACGCCAGAATCGCGCGGGGTCAGGCACCGGCGGCGGCCCACCAGCGCTCGTCCAGCTCGCCGCGCGCGACGATCTCGGCAGGGCCGGTCAACGTGGCGGCGCCGCGGTCGATCGTCACCCGCACCTGACCGCCGGGGACGTCGACCGTCGAGAATCCAGTGTCGGTGCCCGCGAAGTGCAGCGCGGCGGCGACCGCGGCGACCGTCCCGGTGCCGCAGGCGCGCGTCTCGCCCACGCCACGCTCGTGCACGCGCATCTTCAGCGCGTCGTCGGCGAGGATGTTGATGAACTCGAGGTTCACCCCCGAGGGAAACACGTCGTGGTCGAAATCGGGCTGGTCACGCAGCTCCAGCTCGGCGACGTCGAAGTCGACGACGGACACCAGGTGCGGGTTGCCGACGTCCACGGACACGCCGGAGAACGGCTGCCCGGCCACCACCGTGACCGAGGTGCCGGTGATCGTCGCCAGTCCCATGTGGACGGTCACGTCCCCGTCGGGGTGCAGCTCGACCGGCCGGTCGCCCGCGCGGGTGCCGATGACGAACCGGCCGCTGTCGACCAGCCCCGCGTCCACCAGGTACCGGACGAACACCCGTACGCCGTTGCCGCACATCTCCGCGATCGAGCCGTCGGCGTTGCGGTAGTCCATGAACCACTCGCCGCCGGAGGTCTCCCCCAGCGCCGAGGACCGCACCACGCGCAGCACGCCGTCTGCGCCGAGGCCGCGCTGCCGGTCGCACAGGGCCGCCACCCTCGCCGGGGTCAGCTCCAGGCGGCCTTCGGGGTCGGGAAGCAACACGAAGTCGTTCTGTGTGCCGTGCCCCTTGAGGAATTCGATACCGCCCATGCACACCAGGTTACTGGTCCAGCACGTCGAGCACGCGCGCGGCCAACTCGTCAGTAGCACCGTCGAACCAGCGGATGCGCGCGTCGCGCCGGAACCAGGAACGCTGCCTGCGCACGAACCTCCGGGTCGCCTGCGCGGTGGCCGCGGCGGCCGCCGCGAAATCGCCTTCGCCGTCGAGCTCGGCCAGCACCTGCTGGTACCCCAGCGCGCGTGCCGCGGTCTTGCCCTCGCGCAGTCCGCGGCCGATCAGTTCGTGGACCTCGTCCACCAGCCCGCCCGCGAACATCAGCTCGACGCGCAGGTCGACCCGCGCGTCCAGCTCGGCGATCTCGCGGTCGACGCCGACCAGCACGGTGCCGTACCTCGCGGGCCCCGGCACCGTGAGGTTCGCGGAAAACGGCTCGCCGGTGATCTCGATGACCTCGAGCGCGCGCACGATCCGGCGGACGTCGGTGGGCAGGATCTTCGCGGCCGCGACCGGGTCCAGCGTCGCCAGGCGCGCGTGCATGGCGGGAGTGCCGAGCTCGGCGGCCTCCTCGCCGAGCCGGGCGCGGATCGCGGGTTCAGTGCCGGGGAACCGCAGGTCGTCGAGCACGGCCTGGACGTAGAGCCCGGATCCGCCGGTGAGCACGGGAACCCGGCCCGCCTCGATGAGCTCCTCTGCACGAAGGCGGGCATCGCGCTGGTAGGCCGCGACCGACGCCGTCTGGGTGACGTCGAGTACGTCGAACAGGTGGTGCGGGACGCCGCGTTTCTCCTCCTCGGTGATCTTCGCCGTGCCGATGTCCATGCCCCGGTACAGCTGCAGGGCGTCGGCGTTGATCACCTCCCCGCCGAGCGCGAGCGCCAGCTCGACGGCCAGTGCGGTCTTGCCCGTCGCCGTCGGCCCGACCACCGCGACCGGCCGGATCACCCGCGCTCCCAGACCGCGACGTGGTAGCCGACGCCGAACGGCGCCGCGGAATACAGCAGCTCGCCGTGCCAGGCGGCGCCCTCGGCGAGTGCTGCCAGAACCTGCCACGGCGCCCGGCCCGCGACGCCGAGCTCGTCGGCGAGCACCGGGTCGAGACCGGCGAGCACCGCGACGTCCGCCTCGGCGAACGCCGTGGCGAGCCGGTCGTCGAACGCCGCGGCGCGGCCGTCGTCCTCCGGCCCGCGACGCCGGGAGCCGTCACCGAGGACCAGCAGCGCTTCGGTGTCACCCAGTCCAGCGGCGAAACGCACACAGTCACCGGGAGTAGCCGCCGGGTCGATGAGGTGCGGGTCGACCTCGGACGCTCCTACGCGCTCGCGCAACCAGGCGGCCACCAGCGCGGGCAGCGGGAGGTCGGCCTCGGCGCCAGGGCTCGCGGCGAGCGACACGCCGACGTTGGCACCGAATCCCCGTAAGGATCCCCTGGCCCGGAGCGGAATCACCGGAGCTCCGGTGGCGGCTCCGACGGCGAGCCAGTGGCCCGAAACCTCGGCCAGGCGGGCCACCGCCGACAAGCAGGCTTCGCGCAGCTCCACGCACTCTCCGACGTCGCCGGCGGCCAGCTCGGGCACCAGCAACGGGGGATGCGGGACGACTACGACACGGCTGATCACGCTGGCCGACGCTACCGGCCACCCGATGGGAGCCGACGAACCGCGTCCTCCGGAAGTAGGATCACTGGCTTCAGGTGTCTCATCGGTGTACCACGGTGGACGCTGAGCTGCTTGAATGCCGCGAGGGGGTCAGTACCCCCTCGCGAACCGAACAACCGCATGACCCGGCCCCGCCGCACTGGCGGGGCGCCCGCCACGGCGGGCGTACAGGCGATAAGGAGCCTGCGATGGCCCAGGAGAACACGTCCACCGGTACCCCGGCGCCGCACCCGGTGCCGCACGCACTCGGTGGCGGCCATGCCGCACCCTCGGTGCCGCTCGCCGAGTCCAGCCCGTCCACGTGGGGACGGATCGACGAGGAGGGCACCGTCTACGTCAAGACGGCCGACGGCGAGCGCGCGGTGGGCGTCTGGCAGGCGGGCAGCCCGGACGAGGGCCTGATCCACTACGCCCGCCGGTTCGACGACCTGCGCACCGAGATCGAGCTGCTGGCCACCCGGCTGGCCTCCGGCGCCGGTGACCCGAAGCACGCGCTCGCGAGCGCCACCCAGATCAAGGACGGCCTGGCCGAAGCCGCCGTCGTCGGTGACCTCGCCGCGCTGGCCGGGCGGATCGACCACGTCCTCGCGCACGCCGAGAAGGCGCTGGTCAGCGCCAAGGCGGAGCGCGAGGAGGCGAGGTCCGCGGCGATCACCCGCAAGCAGGCGCTGGCCGAGGAGGCCGAGACGCTGGCCGCGGAGTCGACGCAGTGGAAGTCCGCCGGTGACCGCCTGCGCACGATCCTGGACGAGTGGAAGACCGTCAAGGGAGTCGACCGCAAGACCGACGACGAGCTGTGGAAGCGGTTCTCGAAGGCGCGTGAGGGGTTCAACCGCCGCCGCGGCTCCCACTTCGCCGAACTCGACAAGCAGCGCGCCGGGGCGAAGAACCGCAAGGAAGAGCTGATCGCCGAAGCGGAGGCCATCGCCGAGTCGGACGACTGGAGCGACACGGCGGGCCGCTACAAAGACCTGATGACGGAGTGGAAGGCCGCCGGACGCGCCCCGAAGGACAGCGACGAAGCCCTCTGGCAGCGATTCCGCGCCGCCCAGGACAAGTTCTTCGCCCGCCGGTCCTCAGTATTCACCGAGCGCGACGCCGAGTTCACCGAAAACGCCGCGAAGAAGGAAGCGCTACTCGTCGATGCGGAGAAGATCGACGCGGCGGCAAACCTGGAAGCCGCCAAGAACCAGCTACGCAAGATCCAAGAGCAGTGGGACGAGATCGGCAAGGTCCCCCGCGAACGAATCCGCGAACTGGACGGCCGCCTCAAAGTAGTCCAGGACGCGATAAAGTCCGCGGAAGACAGCAAGTGGCGCCGCACGGACCCCGAAGCCCAAGCACGCGCGGCCCAGTTCCGCGAGCGAGTAGAGCAATTCGAGTCCCAGGCGACAAAAGCCCGAGCAGCAGGCGACGACCGCCGAGCAAAAAAGGCAGAAGCCCAAGCAGCCCAATGGCGCGAATGGCTAGAAGCCGCCGAAGCCGCAATAGCCGACCGCTAAAAACCAAAAACCAAAACAAGAAACAACAAAACAAGCAAAGCCTCTGAAGGCCACCATGAGGGACTCTAACGCCCTCATGGTGGCCTTCAGAGGCTTTAAACCATCAACAAAAACCCACCCACAACACCAACAACAAAAAACCAACAACAGCAGTCCGCCCCAACCACAGCGTCTCCCCGAGCCCTGCGAGGGGAGACTTCACCGCCGCGCGCCCTCTTTCGCGGCCGCCAGGCCGCCCCAACTCGCGACGGTAGGTCGCCCCCCTACAAGCAAAAGCCGCACTTACGCTGGGAGTCAGGGGCGATCTGGCGGCGCGAGTTCGTGAGCGCGCTGGCCAAAAAACACAGGACTAAACCACATCAGGCCCGGGAAAAAGCGGTCCGCATCCAGTTGACGGCAAGCACGATCATGGCCACCCACGCGATCACCATCCCGTACCCAGGCCCGGCCCCCACGGCACCCCCGGCGTGAGAAGACTGCTGAGACCAAATAGACAACAGCCCGTCAACAGTCGCGAACCATCCACCGGCGGCACAAACCCAAGCCAGCCACCACCGCCGACTGGCCAGCGCGAGCGCCGACGCCACCACCCCGATCCCGGTGGAGGTGGCCGCGAAAAGCTGTGGAATCCCGCCACCTTGGCCGAGTAGGACCTGCCAGCCGGCGTGGTCGCCGACCCAAGGCAAGATCTGGGCCACGAGCAGCACGAACGTGAGCACGGCGATGGTGAACCCGCGCCTGCCGAGTTCAACGGTCTTCGACGCCCGCGCGCCGACCTCGTTGATCTCGGCGGCGAGCTGGTCCACCGCGTTGCCTGCGGGCTCGGTCACAGCGAACACCCTTCCACCGGGGCGGTTGCGACGGCGGGGGCGCCGAAAGCGGGCAGCCCGAGCGTCACGCCCTTGGTCTTCGGCCGGACACCGGCCTCGGAGTTGTCACCTGCCGCCGTCCGCCGGTGGGACCGCACGTCCCCGTCGGCGACCAGGTGGTGCGGAGCGCCGTAAGTCACCACGGTCTCGACGACGTCGCCAGGCCGGATGAGCCTGTCGATCGCGGGACCACTCGGCACGAAGTGGACCAGCCTGCCGTCGCGGGCGCGGCCGCTCATGCGGTGTGTTTCGGCGTCCTTGCGGCCTTCACCGGAGGCGACGAGCAGCTCGACCTTGCGGCCGATGACCTTCTTGTTCTCGTCCCATGAGATCTGGTTCTGCAGCTCGACCAGGCGTTCGTAGCGTTCCTGCACGACCTGTTTGGTCAGCTGCCCTGCCATCTCGGCGGCGGGCGTCCCGGGCCGCTTCGAGTACTGGAAGGTGAAGGCGCTGGAGAACCGGGCCTCGCGCACGACGTCGAGCGTCGCCTGGAAGTCCTCTTCGGTCTCGCCGGGGAAGCCGACGATGATGTCGGTGGTGATCGCCGCGTCGGGCATCGTCTCGCGGACTCGCTCGATGATCTTGAGGAACTTCGCGGAGCGGTAGGACCGCTTCATCTCGCGCAGGACCTTGTCCGAGCCGGACTGCAGCGGCATGTGCAGGGAGTGGCACACGTTCGGGGTCTCGGCCATCGCGTCGATGACGTCGTCGGTGAACGACGCCGGGTGCGGCGAGGTGAACCGGACGCGCTCCAGGCCGTCGACCGAGCCGCACGCGCGCAGCAGCTTCCCGAAGGCCAGCCTGTCACCGAACTCGACGCCGTAGGAGTTGACGTTCTGGCCGAGCAGGGTCACCTCGAGCACGCCCTCGTCGACCAGCGCGCCGACCTCGGCCAGTATCTCGCCGGGACGGCGGTCGCGTTCCTTGCCGCGCAGCGCGGGGACGATGCAGAAGGTGCAGGTGTTGTTGCAGCCCACCGAGATCGACACCCAGCCCGCGTACGCGGACTCGCGGCGCGCGGGCAGTGTCGAGGGGAAGGTCTCCAGCGATTCGAGGATCTCGACCTGGGCTTCGGAGTTGTGCCGCGCGCGTTCCAGCAGCGTGGGCAGCGAGCCGATGTTGTGGGTGCCGAACACGACGTCGACCCAGGGCGCGCGCTTGACGATCTCGCCGCGGTCTTTCTGGGCGAGGCAGCCGCCGACGGCGATCTGCAGGTCGGGGTTGGCCAGCTTCTCGGGGCGGATGTGACCGAGCGTGCCGTACAGCTTGTTGTCGGCGTTCTCCCGGACCGCGCAGGTGTTGAACACGATCAGGTCGGGGGCACTCTTGATGGCCACCGGAACGTAGCCCGCGTCCTCCAGCTGCCCGGCGAGGCGCTCGGAGTCGTGCACGTTCATCTGGCAGCCGAAGGTGCGGATCTGGTAAGTACGCGCATTCATCTCGCGCTCGAGGGTACGCGGCCGGGCTGGTCTGGCACGATCGACCCCGTGGCGCGGATCAGAGGTGTACGCGGGGCGGGTGCCCTGCTGGCGGCGGTGGTCGCCGCCGTCGGGATGCTCGCCGGGTGCGCGCCGGACTTCGGCACCCAGCACCTGCGCATCGCGGCGGGCAACGCGGGCGGCGTCTACGACAAGCTGGCGCAGGGGCTGGCCACGGCGTGGAGCGCGCAGCTGGGCATGGACCGGCCCGAGGTCCTGCAGACCCAGGGCTCACCCGACAACGTGAACCGGGTGCTTTCGGGTGACGCGGACGTCGCGTTCGTGGCCGCCGACGTCGCCGCGGACACCTCGGTGCTGCACCCGGGGCGGCTGGCCGCGCTGGCCCGTATCCATGACGACTATCTGCACGTGGTGGTCAGGGACGACGCGCCGGTGACCTCGGTGGCGCAGCTGCGTGGGAAGCGGATCGCGATCGGCTCGGCCGAATCCGGGGTCGAGTACATCGTGCGGAAGATCCTGAAGGTGTCGGGGCTCGACGGGACCGGGGTGGTCAGCTCGCGCAATCTCGGGCTGCCCGAGGCGCTCGCGGCGCTGGAACGCAACGAGATCGACGCGGTGTTCTGGTCCGGCGGCCTGCCGACCGGCCCGATCAGCGCGCTGGCGGGCCGGATCAAGCTGCGGCTGCTCGACATCGCCGCCCTGATGCCCGCGATGCGCACCGCGAACCCCGTCTACCGGACGGCGACGATCCCGAGCACGACTTACCCCGGCATCGGCCCGGTGACGACCCTGGTGGTCCCGAATTTCCTGGTGGTCCGCTCCGAAATGGCGGACAACCTCGCCGAAGCCCTGGTCCAGGGTCTGTTCGACAGCCGCGACGCCCTGGTCCAAGCCAGCAGCGCAGCCCTGTCCATCGACGTCCACCCGGCAATAGAGACGGCCCCCCTCCCCCTCCACCCAGGAGCCCTCAACTACTACCGCACCCACAAAGCCTAAAAAAACAACCACCGGAAAACCCGACCCCAGGCAGCCCACCCAACCAAAGGTCCCACAGCAAACCCGACCCCAGGCACGCCGCCAAACAAACGAAGGTCCCCACAGTCAAGCCGACCCCAGGCAGGCCGCCAAACGAACGAAGGCCCCCACAGTCAAGGTGACCACAGGCAGGCCGCCAAACGAAGGTCCCCACGGCAAAGGTGACCACGGCAAAGGTGACCAAAGTAGTTGGATCGTTCGTCGCGCGCGGCCGAAGGCCCTGCGATCGCGGCGCCAGGCCGCCCCCTGAGCAAACAGGAACCAAGAAGCCCAAGCCACGGCCTGTCGACGCGATCGCAGAGCGCGATCCAGTCGCGGGGCAGGCCGAAGGCCTCAGCGATCTCGGGAGCAGGGCGCCCCACAGCAAAAAAGCAAGCAAAGCGCAAGTAAGCGCCCTGGTCACGAGATCGCTGTCCCCCGCGATAGAGAAACAGGAAACACAGCGCAAACGCTCAGTCCGCCGCCTTCCGGTAGTTCCAGGGTGAGTTCGCCACCCGAGTGGGCGACCACTTGGGCGACGATGGACAGGCCGAGTCCTGAACCGGTGATGTTCTGGTGGGCGGCGCTGCGCCAGAACCGGTCGGTCGCCCGTTCGAGTTCGTCCTCGCGCAGTCCGGGGCCGTGGTCCCGGACCGAAAGGGTGACGGTGTCGGGGCCGCCGTCGACGGCGACCGTCACGGAGGTGCCGGTGGCGGTGAACTTGAACGCGTTGTCCAGCAGCGCGTCCAGGATGACCTCGAGGCCTCGGGGCGGGGCGAGTACGCGCAGGTCGCCGCCGAGGCCGTGGGTCTCCAGCCGGATGTCGCGGGCGGTGCCGACGACCGCCCAGTCGGCGACGCGGTCGGCCACCACCTCGTCGAGGGAGACGGGCAGCAGTTCGCCGCCGGACGCCTCGGCCCTGGCCATCGACAGGAGCTCGTCAAGGATCTGGTTGAGCCGTCTCGCGTCGACGACGGCGGCCTCCAGGTCCGCGGCGGCCAGCTCGTCGTCGACGTGGCCCTGGAGGTTGCCGAGCCGGATCTTCAACGCCGTGAGCGGGTTGCGCAGCTGGTGCGAGGCGTCGGCGACGAACGCGCGCTGCGCCGAGAGCGCCTCGCCGACGCTCGCGGCCATGCGGTCGAACGAGCGGCCAAGCTGACGCAGTTCCGGTGGCCCGCCACCCTCGCCGACCGGCTCTGCCTCGCGGCCGCTCACCACGGCCGCGACCAGTGAGCCGGTGGCCTCGTCGAGCCGCCGCACCGGGCGCAGGATCCACCGCACCACCGGCACGGCGACCAGCAGCGCGACGGTGAACGCGAGTATCCCGCCCACCACCAGCACCACCCACGACCAGAGCAGCTCGGCGCGCGCCTTGCCGGTGTCGGATTCGGTCAGGACGGCCCCGCGGACCTCCCCGTCGATGAGGACCGGCTCCGCGAGCACCAGTGGCGTGCTGTCCCACGGCGTCAGCATCGATCCGGGTTCCGAGCGGCGCCCGGCCAGCGCGGAATGGACGTGGGTGGAGACTTCCGGCGCGGCGAGGTCGATCCCGGTGCCCTGGGCGCCGGGCGAGCTCGCCACCAGCTTGCCGTCCTGGTTCAGCACGACCACCAGGACGCCGTAGACGTCGTTGTAGCGGCGGAGTTCGGCGTCGAGGACCTCGCGGTTGTTGTCGACCAAGGGCCGTTGAGCCAGTGAGGCGAACCGCGCGGTGTCGGTGAGCCGGTCGAGGAACAGGCGCTGCTGGACGCTGCTCGCCACGCTGAGCGCGAGCGGGATGCCAAGGCCGAAGACCAGCAGCGCGACGAGGGTGAGCACGATCCCCTGGAGCCGGACCCGCACGAGGTCAGTCCCGTCGCGCCGGGTCGAAGGCGCCGCCGAGGCGGTAGCCGACCCCGCGGACCGTCTCGATCAGCGAAGGCCTGCCGAGTTTCGTGCGCAGGGTCGCGACGTGGACGTCGAGCGAGCGGCTCTCGGCCGGGCCGCGGTGTCCCCACACCTCGGTCAGCACGTGCTCGCGCGAGCACACCGCCCCGCGCGCCCCGACGACCAGCGCCAGCACCTGGAACTCCTTGCGGGACAAGGCGATCGCCTGGCCGCCGACCTGGACCTCGTGCCGGGAGAGGTCGACGTCGACGTCCCCGAGCCGGACCACCCCGGCGGGTTCCGGTTTGGCCGCACGCTCGCCGCGCCGCCGCCGGACCGCTTCGACCCTGGCTACCAGCTCGTCGACGTCGTACGGCTTGACGAGGTAGTCGTCGGCGCCCGCGCGCAGCCCCTGGATGCGGTTGTCGATCTCGCCGCGCGCGGACACCACGATCACCGCGACGTCGCTGATCGCGCGGATCTGGCGGCACAGGACGATGCCGTCGATGTCGGGCAGGCCGAGATCGAGCAGGATGACGTCGACCTCATGCACCCGTTCGAGGACGCCCGCGCCGGAAGCGAGCCTCTTGATCGCGAGGCCCCGGCGCGCGAGCGCGGGCGCCAGAGCCCCGGCGACCCGGTCGTCGTCCTCCACCAGCAGTACCCGCACTCCATGCCTCCGTGCCGCGTGGTGATCGACAGTGGAACCCACGACTCTATGGGGTAGACGGCCGTCTTCCCAGTGGGCTCGACACCCGGCCGGGTCCCACTGAGGGACTCTAGCGGTCACAATCGGTGATCGAAGCTCTGTGACCCCGGTAACGCCGCGACCCGGTTCCGTCTAGGCTGATCAGCGCCGGACGGGCGCGGACCCCGCTCGACCGGTGGTGGGGAGCGTGCGGGGAATGATACGTAGTTGAAACCCTAAGTATTGCTCAAGCCACCTTTACAGGGGGTCCGACGGGAGTAGGTTCTCGCCATCGCGTGGGAGCCGCTCCCGCAGAACCCGGTACCGAACGCTCTGGAGGCCAGATGACCACGGAGGTGGCGACGCCGATGATCAAGGCGGGCGCCGTGAACAAGTACTTCGGCGACTTGCACGTACTCAAGGACATCACCCTTGAGGTACCGCGTGGCCAGGTCGTCGTGGTCCTCGGTCCGTCCGGGTCGGGCAAGTCGACGTTGTGCCGGGCGATCAACCGCCTCGAGCCCATCAACTCCGGCGAGATCGCGGTCGACGGCACACCGCTGCCCGCCGAGGGCAAGGCGCTCGCCGCCCTGCGCGCGGACGTCGGCATGGTGTTCCAGTCGTTCAACCTGTTCGCGCACAAGACCATCCTCGAAAACGTCATGCTCGCGCCGGTGAAGGTCCGCAAGGTCTCCTCGGCCGAAGCGCGCAAGACGGCGATGGAACTGCTGGAGCGCGTCGGCATCGCCAACCAGGCCGACAAGTACCCGGCGCAGCTTTCCGGTGGGCAGCAGCAGCGGGTCGCGATCGCGCGGGCGCTGGCCATGCGACCCAAGGTCATGCTGTTCGACGAGCCGACCTCCGCGCTGGACCCGGAGATGGTCCAGGAGGTGCTCGACGTGATGACCGGCCTGGCCAAGGACGGGATGACGATGCTCGTCGTCACCCACGAAATGGGCTTCGCCCGCCGTGCCGCCAATCGTGTCGTGTTCATGGCCGACGGCGAGATCGTCGAGGATTCCACCCCGGAAGAGTTCTTCACCAAGCCCAAGAGCGAGCGGGCGAAGGATTTTCTCGGCAAGATCCTTACTCACTGACATTACGTGTAGCGACGCGAGTGCGTATCGCGTCGTCAAAGGGATATAGGAGAGGTTCACATGAGGATCCGCACCCTTGCGGTGGGACTGCTCGTCGGCGGTCTGGCGTTGACCGCTTGTGGCAAGGAGGGAACTCCGGCCGATTCCGGTGCCACCGGCACCGGCACCGCCGCCGCTGCGCTGCCGACCTACACGGTCGACACGGCAGCGGCCGTGACCGGTTCGCCGGCGTTCGACAAGGCCAAGGCCGCGGGCAAGATCACCATCGGCGTCAAGGACGACCAGCCCGGTCTCGGCAAGAAGGACCCGACGACGGGCAAGTTCTCCGGATTCGACGTCGAGATCGCGAAACTGGTGGCCGCGAGCCTCGGCTACGGCGAGGACAAGATCGACTTCAAGCCGGTGGCCTCGGCCAACCGCGAGCAGGCGATCGCGAATGGTGACATCGCGTACTACGTGGGCACCTACACGATCAACGACAAGCGCAAGGCGCAGGTCTCCTTCGTCGGACCGTACTTCGAGGCGGGCCAGGACCTGCTGGTGCGCAAGGACGACACCTCGATCACCGGCCCGGAGACCCTCAAGGGCAAGAAGGTCTGCTCGGCGACCGGGTCGACCCCGATCCAGCGCGTGCGTGACCAGAAGCTGACCGAGCCCGGCAACATCGTCGAGTTCCAGGGCTACTCGCAGTGCGTCGACAAGCTCATCTCCAAGGACGTCGACGCGGTCACCACCGACGACGCCATCCTCAAGGGCTTCGCCGCGCAGGACCCGGACAACCTGAAGGTCGTCGGCAAGACGTTCTCCAAGGAGCCGTACGGCATCGGGCTGGGCCACGACGACAAGGCGCTGCGCGACAAGGTCAACGGAACCCTGCAGAAGGCGCTGGACGACGGCACCTGGGAGAAGATCTACGCCGCGACGCTCGGCAAGTCCGGTTCCCCCGCGACGAAGCCGACGCTCATCAAGTACTGACAGACCCTCGGTGGCCGGTGGACAGTCTAGAAGTCCACCGGCCACTTCGTACCCACTACCAGCCACGGCCTCGGGGATGGCTCCATGGATGTCCTGCTCGACAATCTGGACCTCTTCGGTCCGTTCTTTGTCACCACGATCGAACTGTTCGTACTGTCCGCGATCGGCAGCCTGGTTTTCGGCACCATCCTGGCGATGCTGCGTGTCAGCCCGGTCCCGGTGTTCCGCGCGGTGGGTGCGACCTACGTGACCCTCGTCCGCAACACTCCGCTGACGCTGGTCTTCCTCTTCTTCATCTTCGCCTATCCGCTGCTGGACATCATCAAGATGAGCTACTTCACCGCGGCGATCGTCGCGTTGACGGTCTACACCTCGGCGTTCATCTGTGAGGTCGTCCGCTCGGGTATCAACACCGTCCCGGTCGGGCAGGCCGAAGCGGGTCGCGCACTCGGGCTCACCTTCGGGCAGATCCTGGGCCAGATCGTGCTTCCCCAGGCCGTTCGTTCGGTGGCACCCCCGCTGATCAGCACCTTGATCGCCCTGCTGAAGAACAGCACGATCGCGGGCGGGTTCTCGGTGGCCGAGGCGGGCGCGATCCGCTCGTACATCTCCGAGCGCGGTGGCAACCAGCTCGTCGCGCTGCTGTGGGTGGCGGTCGGGTTCATCATCCTGGTGTCTGTACTGTCGTTCGTCCAGCGGAGCCTGGAAAAGCGCTGGAGCGTGGCCCGATGAGCAACGTCCTGTTCGATGTCCCTGGCCCGAAGGCCCGTGTCCGGCACCGCATGCTGGCCGTGCTCGGCGTGCTCATCATCCTCGCCGTACTCGCCTTCATCGTCTACCGCTTCTACGACTCCGGGCAGTTCGCTGCCAAGAAGTGGGAGTGGCTGCAGTACAAGCAGGTCCAGGAAGACCTCGTCAGCGCCATCGTGGCCACGCTCGAGGCGTTCGCGCTCGGCGCGGTGCTCGCCCTGATCTTCGGTTCGGTCTTCGCGGCCGGCAGGTTGTCCGACCACAAGTGGATCCGCGGGATCGCCGTGACGATCGTCGAGTTCTTCCGGGCGATCCCGCTGCTGGTCCTGATGTCAGTGTTCTACTACGGGCTGCCGATCATCGGGGTGAAGACGACGCCGCTCATCGCGGTCGTGCTGGGCCTCACCCTGTACAACGGTTCGGTGCTGGCGGAGATCTTCCGCGCCGGTGTCCAGGCGCTGCCGAAGGGCCAGTCCGAGGCGGCGTACGCGCTGGGCATGCGCAAGACCCGCGTGATGTTCTCGGTGCTGCTGCCGCAGGCGATCCGGTCGATGTTGCCGACGATCATCAGCCAGCTGGTCGTGCTGCTGAAGGACACCGCGCTCGGTTTCCTGATCACCTACCAGGAACTGCTCTACTACGCACGCTTCATCGGTTCGCAGGGCGAGTTCGGCAGGCCGATCGTGCCGACCACCATCCTGGTCGCCGCGATCTACATCATCATGTGCCTGCTGCTGACGGCACTGGCGACGTACCTGGAGAAGCGCAACCGCCGGAGCAAGAAGCACATCGAGCCGACCAACAACAAGGCCAACCAGATCATGCTGGGCAACGCCGCGGGCGGCGGCGCCGTCGCTGGCGGCAGTGTCTGAGCGCCGCTGATCAGTCTTGCACTGAATGCCCTCGCCGGTTCGCCGGCGGGGGCATTCCGCTGTTCGCACCTGTCTGCGCTGTCCCGCCTGGACTAGCGTTCAGGCGAGCAGAGGAGATTCCGGTGGCGGATCAGTACGACTCGATCGCGGACGTCTACGAGCAGGTCAAGCGAATCCCGATCGGGCTGGCCGAGACGACGACCCTGGTTTCGGCGCTGCCCGACCTCAACGGCAAGTCGGTGCTGGACGTCGGCTGCGGCGCGGGCTACTACCCGCGGCTGTTCCGGTCGGCAGGCGCGCGACGGGTGGCCGGGGTGGACGCGGCGCAGGAGATGATCGCCCACGCCCAGCGGGTGGAGGAGCGCGATCCGATCGGGATCTCCTACGAACTCTACGACGCCGCCGAACTGCCGGTGATGGGCGCTTTCGACGTGGTGACGGCCATCTGGCTGCTCGGCTACGCGCCCGGGGCGGACGCGCTCGACGCCATGGTGACGCGCCTGGCCGCCAACCTGGTGCCCGGCGGCGAACTCGTCGTCCTGTTCCCTAACCCGGACGTCGACTGGGACGTGCTGGCCGGGTACTCGCGGTACGGCATGACCGTCGTGGGGACCGGTGAGTCGGCCGGGCGGCTCAGCTGCACCGTGCACGTCGAGGTCGATCCGCCGTTCGACTTCGAGTCGTTCTACTGGCCGCCGGGCGTCGTCGAAGCCACGCTGGAACGCGGCGGTTTCACCGGCCTGACCCGCTACCCGGTGGTCGTCCCCGCCGAGGCGCTCGCCGAACGCGGCGAAGGGTTCTGGGCCGACCTGCTGGCCTGCCCGACCTTCGCCGTCTACCGCGCCAAGCTCGGCTAGGCCGGGTCGGTCGCGAGGCCGCCATGCTGCTCACGGAGCTCGCGTTTGAGGATCTTGCCGCTGGGGTTCTTGGGCAGCTCGTCGGCGAAGACGACGTACTTGGGCGACGTACTTGGGCCGTTTGTACCCGGCCAGGTGGGCGGCGAGGTGGGCGGCGAGGTGGGCGGCGGTCAGGGTGACGCCCTCGCGCGGTACGACCACCGCGGTCACCGCTTCGATCCAGTGGGATGGCTGATCCCGAACACCGCGACCTCGGCGACGCCGTCGAGCAGGTAGATCGCCTCCTGCGGAGCGACACTGAGCCCCAAGCACGAACAAGGCCCCGGCCGTTCACGAGTCGCTGGGGCCTTCGGCCGTTGCGATGGCTCAGACCTTGATGTGAGCCCACCGGGCGAACCCGGCCAACGAGTCCGTGGCCCGGTGGTCCGCGTTGGCCATCGCGAGCACCGTTTCCCGGACGGCCGGGTGGTGGCGGGTGGTGTTCGGCGCCACCCGGCGAGCCAGGTTGAGCTGTTTCAGCGCGTGACGGCGGTCTCCGTGGAGTACCCACGCGCGCGCCATGTCGATGTGGTGGTGGCCGACGCGCTCGGGCCGGTGGGGGTCCGCGATCTCGACCTCGGCCGCCCGGCGGACTGCTTCCGTGCCGTCATAGTTCTCGACCGGCGCGGCGCACCAGTGGGCGAGGATGTTCGTCATGCTGGCGTCCACGCCGTGGTAAGGCGCTTCCGGGAGACGGAACTCCGTGGATAGCGAGCGGGCTTCCTCAAGGTAGCCGTCTGCCTGAGCTACGTCGCCGGATCTGGCGGCGAGCATGGCCGCGCACAGGTCCAGCTGGACCATGACAGCCTTGCCCGCCGTGTCGCTGCCCACGTTCTCCCGGGCGCGGTCGAGCAGCCGTAGCCCGGCGCTGAAGTCGCCCCTGAAGGCCACCATGACAGCGTTAAACGCCGTGAAGGCTCCCATCAGGGCACACGGCAAGCCTGGGGTCGCGACCGAAGGGGACCTTCCCTCGACTCAACCTCGCAAAAGTCCCCTTCACCAGAACAGACCGCGTGAAAGTCCCCGTCAGTCAACGCGACCCTAGGCACCAAACTGGACGACATGACATCAGTTTCCGGACGCCTTCTCAGGGGTGAAGGGGCTGACCATGGCTCAGTTTGTTACTCCGGGAGCCGCAGGCGCAACCGCGGTCGCTCCGGGGCACTGAAGCCACCGGATTTCTCCGGTTCGCCGCAATCGGGTTGAACCCGCCGGGGTCCGCAGCCGTAGTCATTCAGGGAGGACAACGACAGGAGGACTGTTGAAGACACGTCTGCCGGCCGGGCTGCTGGGGTTGGTGCTCGTCGCCGTGCTCACCGCGTGCTCGGCCGAGGCCAAACCGCCAGGCGCCAACGCCACGGACATCCGCTTCTCGCTCGAGATGATCCCCCATCACGCGCAGACCATCGAACTCGCCGATCTGGTGCCACACCGCGGTTCCCACCCGTTCATCACCGACGTAGCCACCCGCGTCAAGACCGACGAGACCGCCGAGATCGAGCAGATGAGCAGCTGGCAGTCGTGGAACGTCCCGCTGCCGCAGAGCTCGCACCACATGGCCGGCATGGACATGCCAGGCATGGCGACCGAGGCCGAGGTCGTCGCCCTGCGGACCTCGTCCGGCCCGGAGTTCGACCAGCTGTGGCTGTCAACGCTGGCGAAGCACCTGCGCAGCGGCGTCGACATGGCGAAGGCCACACAGGCGGGCGGCGGGATTCACCCGGGTACCAGGGATCTGACGCGGAAGGTCATCACCGAACAGGAGGCGGCGATCGCGGATATCACCCGCCAGCAGTCGTCCTCGACCTGACCCGGATGCCCCTGAAGGCCACCTTCACGGCGTAAAACGCTGTGATGGTGGCCTTCAGGGGCTTTTGGGGCTCAGCCGCGGCGGAACAGTTTGCTGCCCAGCCAGACGATCGGGTCGTACTTGCGGTCGGCGACGCGCTCCTTCATCGGGATGAGCGCGTTGTCCGTGATGTGGATGCCCTCGGGACAGACCTCGGTGCAGCATTTGGTGATGTTGCACATGCCGAGGCCGTGTTCCTCCTGCGCGGCGCCGACTCGGTCGGCGACGTCGAGGGGGTGCATCTCGAGTTCCGCGATCCGCATCAGGTACCGCGGCCCCGCGAAGGACTCCTTGTTCTCCTCGTGATCGCGCACGACGTGACAGGTGTTCTGGCACAGGAAGCACTCGATGCACTTGCGGAACTCCTGCGAGCGTTCCACGTCGACCTGCTGCATCCGGTAGTCCCCCGGCTTGAGGTCCGGCGGCGGCGTGAACGACGGGATCTCGCGGGCCTTCTGGTAGTTGAAGGAAACGTCGGTCACCAGGTCGCGGATCACCGGGAACGCCCGCAGCGGGGTGACCGTGATGACCTCCTCCTCGGTGAAGGTCGACATCCGCGTCATGCACAGCAGCCGCGGCCGCCCGTTGATCTCGGCCGAACAGGAACCGCACTTGCCAGCCTTGCAGTTCCACCGCACCGCCAGGTCGGAGGCCTGGGTGGCCTGCAGGCGGTGGATGATGTCGAGGACGACCTCGCCCTCGTTCACCTCGACCTTGTAGTCCTCCAGCTCGCCGGCCTCCGCGTCGCCGCGCCAGACCCGGAAGCTCGCCTTGTAGCTCATGCCTGACTCCCGGGGTGTGTGGTCAGTTCGCCGTCGGTGTAGTACTTCCCCAGTTCGCCGAACTCGAACAGCTCCAGCAGGTCCTGGCGCATCTGTTCCTGCGCCTTCACGGTGACCGAGACGTCGGGGACGACGGGATCGCCGCCCGCCGTCGCACACACCAGCAGCTTGTTGCGCCACTCGGCGTCCATGCCGGGATGGTCGTCACGCGTGTGCCCGCCACGGCTCTCGGTGCGGGTCAGCGCGGCGCGCGCCACGCATTCGCTGACCAGCAGCATGTTGCGCAGGTCGACGGCGAGGTGCCAGCCGGGGTTGAACTGGCGGTGGCCCTCCACCGTGATCCGCTGGATGCGGCCACGGATCTCGCCCAACTTGACCAGGGCCTTCTCGATCTCCCCTGCCTTGCGGATGATGCCGACCAGGTCGTTCATCGACTGCTGCAGCTCGGTGTGCAGGGTGTACGGGTTCTCCTCGACGCCGTCGGCCGGCGGGTCGAACGGCGACAGCGCCATCTTCGCCGCCGCGTCCACATCGGACTGGCTCACCGCGGGACGTCCGGCCAGACCCTCCACATAGGACGCCGCACCCAGCCCGGCACGGCGGCCGAACACCAGCAGGTCCGACAGCGAGTTCCCGCCGAGCCGGTTGGACCCGTGCATTCCGCCCGAGCACTCTCCCGCGGCGAACAGCCCCGGCACGGTCGACGAGGCGGTGTCCGGGTCGACCTCGATCCCGCCCATCACGTAGTGACAGGTGGGCCCGACCTCCATCGGCTCGTTGGTGATGTCGACGTCGGCGAGTTCCTTGAACTGGTGGTACATCGAGGGCAGCCGCCGCTTGATCTCCTCGGCGGGCAGCCTGCTCGCGATGTCGAGGAACACCCCGCCGTGCGGCGAACCCCGGCCGGCCTTGACCTCGGAGTTGATCGCGCGGGCGACCTCGTCGCGGGGCAGCAGGTCCGGGGTGCGCCGGTTGTTCTCCTGATCGGCGTACCAGCGGTCGGCCTCGTCCTCGCTTTCGGCGTACTGCCCCTTGAACACCTCGGGCACGTACTCGAACATGAACCGCTTGTCCTCGGTGTTCTTCAGGACCCCGCCGTCACCACGCACGCCTTCGGTGACCAGGATGCCCTTCACGCTCGGCGGCCAGACCATGCCCGTCGGGTGGAACTGGACGAACTCCATGTTGATCAGGGTCGCCCCGGCCCGCAGCGCCAGCGCGTGGCCGTCGCCGGTGTACTCCCACGAGTTCGACGTGACCTTGAACGACTTGCCGATGCCGCCGGTGGCCAGCACGACCGCGGGGGCCTCGAACAGGATGAACCGCCCGCTTTCGCGCCAGTAGCCGAAAGCGCCCGCTATCCGGCCGTCGGAGAGCATCAGCTCGGTGACCGTGCACTCGGCGAAGACCTTGATCCTCGACTCGTAGTCACCGGTGGCCGCGAAGTCCTCCTGTTGCAGCGAAACGATTTTCTGCTGCATGGTGCGGATCAGTTCGAGGCCGGTGCGGTCGCCGACGTGCGCCAGCCGCGGGTACGTGTGCCCGCCGAAGTTGCGCTGGCTGATCCGGCCGTCCGCGGTCCGGTCGAACAGCGCGCCGTAGGTCTCGAGTTCCCAGACCCGGTCGGGCGCTTCCCTGGCGTGCAGCTCGGCCATCCGCCAGTTGTTGAGGAATTTCCCGCCGCGCATGGTGTCGCGGTAGTGCACCTGCCAGTTGTCGTTCGAGTTCGCGTTGCCCATCGACGCCGCGCAGCCGCCCTCGGCCATCACCGTGTGCGCCTTGCCGAACAGGGATTTGCACACCACCGCGACGCTGAAACCACGCTCTCTGGCCTCGATGACCGCACGCAGCCCGGCGCCTCCGGCACCGATGACCACCACGTCGTAGCTGTGCCGTTCCACTTCGGTCATTAAATAGCCACCTCAGGAGCCTTTTGACGCCGTTGTCAGTTGATGAACCGCAGATCCGAGATCGCGCCGCTCGCGACGAGCATGACGTAGAGGTCGGTCAGCGTGAGGGTGCCGAGCGTCGTCCACGCCAGCGCCATGTGCCGGGTGTTGAGTTTCGACACCTTGGTCCAGATCCAGTAGCGGACCGGGTGTTTCGAGAAATGCTTCAGCCTGCCGCCGGTGACGTGCCGGCAAGAGTGGCAGGACAGGGTGTACGCCCACAGCAGGATCACGTTGGCGAGCAGGACTATGTTGCCCAGCCCGAAACCGAAGCCCTGCGGGCTGTGGAACGCCAGGATCGAGTCGTAGGTGTTGATCAGCGAGACGAGCAGCGCCACGTAGAAGAAGTAGCGGTGCGCGTTCTGGATGATCAGCGGCAGCTTGGTCTCGCCGGTGTACTTCGCGTGCGGCTCGGCGACCGCGCACGCGGGCGGGGACATCCAGACCGACCGGTAGTAGGCCTTGCGGTAGTAGTAGCAGGTCAGCCGGAAGCCGAGCAGGAACGGCAGCACGACGAAGCCGAGCGGGATGATGCCAGGGAGCTCGCCGAACGGGGTGCCGAAGTGAGTCGACCCCGCGACGCAGGAATCGCTGAGGCACGGGGAATAGAACGGCGTCAGGTAGTGGTAGTCGGGGACCCAGTAAGCGGTGCGCACGAACGACCGGATCGTCGCGTAGACGACAAAAGTGGCCAGCCCCAGCGAAGTGAGCAGGGGCTGGAGCCACCATCGATCGGTGCGCAGTGTGCGTTCGGCGATCCTGGCCCTGGTGGGGGCGTGGACGCCGGTGCCCGCCCGTCCGGCGTCGTTGCCGGCGGGCGCGCTCACCGTTGGTCGCGCTTGTAGCCGCCGACACCCTCGTCGTCCGCGCCCTGCCACAGGGCGGGGTCGTACGGGGTGTCCGGCACGACGACGCGTTCGGCCGCTTTGGCCTGCGCGGGCACCGCGTTGGGCGCGCCGTCGAGGTCGGCCACGTCGATGTCGAGCCGCTCCACGTCGTTCGCCAGGCGCCGCACCGCTGAAGCGTCGCCGTACCGGGACCGCAGTGCGCCGACGCATTGCCTCAGCTGACCGATGGTTCGCCTGAGTTCGGCGATCTCTGTGGTGGACATCGGTACCCTCCCGATAGTTCGGTTCGCCGCCGAGTCACGCCGGAGCGATCGACCGCTCCTTCGACTCTGCCGCCTGTTGTGCAGTGTGACAAGTAGCACAGTAGCTGTAAGGGGTGTGATGGGGCCCACTCGGAGCGATCTTCTGAATCGATTTTGATTAGCGAGTCGAGTCCGGGTACTGTGGCCACTGTCACGACCCAGCGACGCCAGTGCTGCCGTCCCGCGGACCACCACTCACCAGTGATCCGGAGCCGGACATGAGCAGTGCCCCGAACAAGACCACGCTCCACCCCGTCGTCGCGGCGGTCACCGCCCGCATCGCGCAGCGCAGTGCGGCCAGCCGCAGTGCGCATCTCCGGCGCTCCGCGGCCGCGCACGAAGAAGGCCCGATCCGCCGCGGCCTCGCGTGCAGCAACCTCGCGCACGGTTTCGCCGCGATGGAAGGCGGCGACAAGGAAGCGCTGCGTGCCGCGCGAGCGCCCGGCGTCGCCATCGTCTCCGCGTACAACGACATGCTCTCGGCGCACCAGCCGATGCAGGAGTACCCGGCCTGGATCAAGGCATCGGTGCGCGAAGCGGGCGGGGTCGCCCAGTTCGCCGGTGGCGTGCCCGCGATGTGCGACGGGGTCACGCAGGGCCGTCCCGGCATGGAGCTCTCGCTGTTCAGCCGCGAGGTGATCGCGATGTCAACCGCGATCGCGCTGTCCCACGACATGTTCGACGCGAGCCTGCTGCTCGGCGTGTGCGACAAGATCGTGCCCGGCCTGCTGATCGGCGCGCTGTCGTTCGGCCACCTGCCCGCGATCCTCGTTCCGGCCGGGCCGATGAACTCCGGCCTGCCCAATAAGGAGAAGGCCCGCATCCGGCAGTTGTACGCCGAGGGCCTGGCCACCCGCGAGGACCTGCTGGACGCCGAAGCCGCGTCGTACCACTCCGCCGGGACCTGCACGTTCTACGGCACCGCCAACTCGAACCAGATGGTCGTCGAGGTGATGGGCCTGCACCTGTCCGGCGCCAGCTTCGTCCAGCCGAACAGCCCGCTGCGCCGTGCGCTGACGGAAGAAGCGGGCCGCCGGGTTGTCGCGATCTCGCGCGGCGAGTCGTACACCCCGATCTCGCGGGTGCTGGACGAAAAGGCGTTCGTCAACGGCGTCATCTCGCTGCTGGCCACCGGCGGCTCGACCAATCACACGCTGCACCTGGTCGCCATGGCCGCCGCCGCGGGCATCCAGCTGACCTGGGACGACTTCTCCGACCTGTCCGCGGTCATCCCGCTGCTGGCGCGGGTGTACCCGAACGGCAGCGCGGACATCAACCACTTCCACGCCGCCGGGGGCATCCAGTTCCTGGTCGGCACCCTGCTCGACGCCGGGCTGCTGCACGAAGACGTGCACACCGTCGCCGGGCCGGGGCTGCACCGCTACCGGCAGGAGCCTGTCCTCGCCGACGGGGAGCTCCGCTGGCGCGAGGTCCCGGCCAAGAGCCTGGACGAGGACGTCCTGCGCCCGGCGAACCGGCCGTTCTCCCCCGACGGCGGCCTGCGGATGGTGTCGGGCAACCTCGGCCGCGCGGTGACGAAGGTGTCCGCGGTGGCGCCCGAGCACCGTGTCGTCCAGGCCCCGGCCAGGGTCTTCACCACTCAGGAGGGCTTCGCCGAGGCGTTCGCCGCCGGGGAACTGGAGCGGGACGTCGTGGTGGTCATCCGGCACCAGGGCCCGCAGGCCAACGGTATGCCCGAGCTGCACGGGCTCACCCCCGCGCTCGGTGTGCTGATGGATCGCGGGTTCGCGGTCGCGCTGCTCACCGACGGCCGCATGTCGGGCGCGTCGGGCAAGATCCCGGCGGCCATCCAGCTCACCCCCGAAGCCGCGGCGGGCGGCCCGCTCGCCCGGATCGCCGACGGTGACGTCATCCGCTTCGACGCCGACTCCGGCACGATCGACGTCCTCGTGGGCGACCAGGAGCTGGCGGGACGCCGCCTGGTGGACGGTCCGCCCGACGAGGCATCCTGGACGGGCACCGGCCGCGAGCTGTTCGCCGCGCTGCGTCGTTCGGTCGGCCCCGCCGACCAGGGCGCCAGCGTGTTCGGGCCGCTCACGCCGGAGCACTTCGGTTCCCCCGTCAACGCCTTCAGCCAGAGGAGCTAGTCAGTGCTTAGCGGAGCAGATCTGCTCGGACTTTCCCCCGTGATGCCCGTCGTGGTCATCGACGACGTCGCCGACGCGGTCCCCACCGCGCGGGCGCTGCTCGCGGGCGGTATCGGGGTCATCGAGCTGACCCTGCGGACCCCCGCGGCCCTCGAAGCGATCGAGCGGATCGCGAACGAGGTGCCGGGCATCGTCATCGGCGCGGGCACGGTCGTCTCGCCGGACCAGGCGAAGCAGGCCGCCGGCGCGGGCGCGAAGTTCCTCGTGACGCCTGGCAGCACGGACGCGGTGCTCGACGCGGCCTTCGCGACGGGCCTGCCGTTCCTGCCCGGCGCCGCCACGGTGTCCGAGGCGATGCGGCTGGCCGAACGCGGCCTGACCGCGTTGAAGTTCTTCCCGGCCGAGGCGAGCGGCGGGATCGCCTACCTGCGCTCGATCGGTGGCCCGTTGCCCGGCCTGAGGTTCTGCCCGACCGGCGGGATCACCGTGAAGAGCGCGCCGGGTTACCTGGCGCTGCCGAACGTCGGCTGCATCGGCGGTTCGTGGCTCACCCCGAAGGACTTGCTGGCCGCGAAGGACTTCGCGCGGATCGAGGAACTGGCCGCCGAAGCCTCCCGGCTTTGATCTTGCCGGACCGGTTGTCGTGCACGTCACTCGTGACCAACACGACTAGGACGTATCCCGTTCCGTCCACATGGCAAGACTACCGTTCCAGCTCGTTGGAACGGTAGTCCGTTGGGATGAAGCCGGTAACGCCGTCTTCAGCCGGATGCGCGGCCGTCCCGCTCAGCGGGGCCGAAGTGCGTTATCAAGATGAATTCCTGCTGTTATCTTTCTTGCCGCGACGGAGCAAGGAGAAACGGTGTCACACGGCAACACGGGTGCGGTCCTCGACGAGCAAGTGGCCGCGGTGGTCGGCGAGCGGTTGTCCCTGACCGCGCTCACCCCGCTGGCGGGCACGCTTGGCGGTTATCCGTTCGTCAAGGTGGTCGTGGACCGGCAGACTTCGACGATTCATTTCCTCAACAACGCGCGGCACGCCTTTCACGCGATCTACATCGGCGAAGAGATACTGGGCGTCCCGGCGGAGGAAATGCGCGCGTCGATCGACCGGTACAACGCGGGTTTCTACCACGACACCGACCGTCGCTTCTACCTCGGAATTCTGGCCCTGCACACCCGCCACGACCAGGATACCGGCCAGGACCGGCGGATCCTGTCGCTGGAAACGGTGGAGGTGGACACCATGTCCGCCGCCATGATCGCCGAATTCCACGGTTTCGTGCGCGAGTACGTCGACCCCGCGGTCCCGCTGCTGTTCAAACCGGCCAACCAGTTGCAGGAACGGGCCGTTCTCGGCCTTTCCCCCGAGCAGCTCCCGCGCATTCTCGCGCACGAACTCTTCTCCACCGCCGCGTTCGTCCCGCTGAACCCGGGAAAGACCACCGGCAGGCTCCGCGCGTTTCGCACCGAGGCCGATTACCGCGCGGCGGCCGACGGTCTCGAATGGCACGACATCATCGTCATGCACCGGGTGCCCGACGACATCCCGCGGCTGGCCGGAATCATCAACGCGCACCACACGACCCCGCTTTCCCACACCAACGTGCTGGCCACCGGCTGGCAGATCCCGAACGCCATCCAGCTCGGCGCGTTCGACCTGATCGACCGTGAGCGGCTCGACGGGCACTGGGTCTCCTACCAGGTCTCCGCCGAGAGCGCCGGGGTCGACCTGCGGCTGATCGACGCGCCGCCGGACCTCGGACAGCGGCCGAGCTGGTACGCGCAGCGCGTCACGCTGGAAACACCGGAGGCCGAGCACAACGCGATCGTGAACCTCGCCGAGCTGCGCCACAACGACCGGCACCGCTACGGCACCAAGGCAGCGAACCTGGGGGAGCTGCACCACGTGCTCGGCCAGGGATCCCAGCGGCTGCTGGGTTTCTTCCAGGTCCCGCGGCCGCCGCGGGAGAACCTGCTGCCGTATCTCGCCCGGCTCCTCGACGTCGACGAGAACGCCGATCTGATGGCCGCGGCCCGCAAGCTGCTCGACGAGCACGTGCGCGTCCCCCGCGGCATCGCCCTGCCGTTTTCGGTGCAGCGCCGGTTCCTCGAGTCCTCGCCGCGCATCCAGCAGGCCATCGGCAAGCTCAAGATGGCGCTGGAGCTCGACGCCCGCGAGATCGAGCCGCTGTGTGTCGAGCTGCAGCAGCTGATCCGGACCGCGAAGCTGCCCGACGCGCTGATCCAGGAGATCGACTCGACGCTGTTCACCCACCTCGCCGGGGTTCGCTCGTTCGTGGTCCGCAGTTCGTCGAACGCCGAGGACCTCGCCGGGTTCTCGGCCGCCGGGATCTACGAATCGCTGAACCACGTGACGACCTCGGAAACCATTCTCACGAGCATCAAGGAGGTCTGGGCTTCGCTGGTGTCCGTGCGCAGTGTGCGGCTGCGCCAGCAGGCTGGGATCTCGCTCGACGAGTGCTACATGGGCGTGGTGATCCAGGAGCAGGTGGCCGCGGACTTCGGCGGCGTGCTGGTGACGAGCAACCCGATGAACCGCGGCGACTTCCGCAACGTGTACGTCAACGTGTCCCCGAAGGTGACCGACGTCGTCGACGGTTCGGTGCAGCCGATGCAGTACCTCTACAGCACCGTCGAGGGCGGCGGCCGCACGGTTTCGCTCGGCGACGCCACCCAGGACCTCGACGAGCGCGCGCACGAGCAGCTGCAACGACTGGCGCTCGTGGGGCGCCTGCTGCAGGCGCACTTCTCGCCGGACTACACGTTCGACTCCCCCGTCGACATCGAATGGCTGGCCGATTCGAACCTGCTGCACCTCGTGCAGCTGCGGCCGTACTCCGTCTAGTTTTCCTTACCACGTAACATAAACAGGAGAGATCATGCTGGGCCTTCGCCTGCCCGCGAACGCCGACGTCCAGCGGACGGTCCGGCTCACCTACACGTTCCAGTTCTTCTTCGGGCTGCTGCTGTGGGTGCCCGTGTTCTACTCGTACCAGAAGCAGCTCGGCATGGACGACGCCGAGATCTTCGGCATCCAGAGCATCTACTACATCGCGTTCTGCCTGTTGGAGATCCCGACCGGGATGATCGCCGACCGGTTCGACTACCGGACCTCGCTGGCGTTGGGGGCAGGCGTGCTCGTGCTCGCCAACCTGGTGCCGGTGTTCCTCGGTTCGTACACCGGGTTCCTGATCCACTTCCTGCTGATCGCGCTGGCCCGTTCGCTGGTTTCCGGTGCGCAGAGCGCGTATCTGTACGAATACCTGCACGCGAAGGGCGCGGGCGAGCACTACCTCAAGGTCGAAGGCGTCGGGCGGGCGTACAGCCTGGTCGGCAAGATCGTGTTCTGGCCGGTGATCGGCCTGCTCATGCAGTGGAATCTGCCCTCGCCGTACTGGCTCACCGCGATCAACGCGGGCATCGCGCTGGTGGTGGCGCTGAAACTCCCCGCCATCCCCGGATTCACCCGGACGGCCGGGAAGACGGCGAACCTGATCGCCGGGGTCGGCGGCGCGCTGTCCGCGCTGCGGACGTCACGCTGGCTGGTGCTGCTCATGGTGCAGGGCATCGCGATGTTCACCCTGGTGCGGATCTGCCAGGTGAACCTGTTCCAGCCGATCCTGGAGTCGAAGTCGCTCTCGGTGAACTGGTACGGCGCGGTGCTCGCGGCGATGACGATCTTCGAGGCACTCGGCGCCGCCCGCCCGCACCGGCTGCGGCGCGCCATCGGACCGGTCGGCTCGGTGTTCCTGCTGACCGTCGTGATGGCGCTGTGCCTCGGTTTCCTCGTCCCGCTCGGCTCGATGGGGACCGTGGTGGCGCTGTGCGTGTTCGCGGTGGCGACCGGGATCTCGTTCCCGATCCAGAAGCAGCTGCTCAACGACTCGATCCCCGACTCGCGCTACCGGGCGACCCTGCTGTCGATGGAGTCGATTCTCGATCGCGCGGTCTGCGCGGTGGTCGCCGTCGCGCTCGGCGCGTACCTGGCGGCGGGGCGGCTGAACGAGTTCCTGGTGCTGTCCGCCGCGGTCACCTGCGGGGTGATGGGCCTGCTCGGGTTGCTGTTGTTCTTCGTTCGGCGTCAACGACTCAGCCGGCGCGTTCTGGTGAAGTAGCCTGCTCGCGCGAGCATCGACCAGCGCCGCGATCCCGTCACCGGTCGGACGGGACCGCCGAGGGCGCAGCTGACCGCGTTGGCCTGTTTCCTCGTCGTGTGGTGCGTGAGCTGGATCGACGAGCCGTGGCCCGCCGAGAAGGCGCTGCACGACTCGCTGACGCTGGTCGGGCTGGCGGCGCTGGTCTGGGCGGACCGGAAGTACCGGCTGCCGTTGTCCTCGTGGGTCTACGTGCTGGTCTTCCTTTCGCTGCACGAGGTCGCCGCGCACTGGCTGTACTCCTACGTGCCCTACGACCAGTGGACCGGCTCGCTGTTCGGCTTCCGGCTTTCCGAGGTCTTCGGCTGGCAGCGCAACCACTTCGACCGGCTGGTGCACTTCACCTACGGCGTCTGCGCGGCCTCGCTCGTCTACCGCTTCATGCTCGATCGGACCGGCCGGACCGCGAGCCGCTGCGCGCTCCGGGCTGTCGAGCTGGTGCTGTCGACCAGTGCGCTGTACGAGCTGTTCGAGTGGGGCGTCGCCTCGCTGTTCGCCCCCGCGGTGGCCGAGGCCTACAACGGGCAGCAGGGCGACATCTGGGACCCGCACAAGGACATCACCGTGGCGGTGCTGGGCGCCATCGTCGCGATGGCCGTCCGCTTGACGGTGAAGACCACCCGGGTCACCCCTCAGGTTTCCAGGGCTGTGCGCGGCTGACGTCACCACCACGTCGTCGTCCGCCTCTCGGCATCACCACGATCGGGTGGAGGCACCGACGCGCGGCGCCGGGTTTCACTCGGTCAGGATGAGCCAGGTCCGGCCGTCGAGCAGCTCCCGTGCCGCGTCGAGGTGACCGGCGTGGCACGCGGTTTCGGTGATCACGTGCAGGATGGTCTTCCGCAGTTTCTGCGGCGGCAGGCCGGGAAAGATGTCCGAGGGCCATCGGGCTGGTGTGGCGTCGGGAGCGGTGGTGGCGATGATGGCGTCCGTCAGCTCCGCCTCCCGCCGGTACGCGTTGAACACGGCCTCGGCGGGGAGTTCGGGATCGACCTGCCAGGCATCGGCACCGGACTCGAGCTCGACCTGCTCACCGGCGACGACCCAGCGGAACCAGAACCGCTCGACATCAAGGGTGAGATGCCGGACGAGACCCAGGCAGGTCCAGCCCGAAGGCAGCACCGGCCTCCGCAGCGCTTCGCCGGACAGGCCTTCGAGGATTCCGAGGACGTGCGCACGCTGGTTGCGCAGAGAGGCCAGGAGCGTCTCGGTCTCCTCGGTCAGGGCTGGTTGCGGCATGGCTCCTCAGTCGGGGATCGCGTCGTCGAGCATCGCGGCCTCGGCGCCGAACTCCCGGAGCTCCTCGCGGATCACCGTGTACGCCAGGCCCTGGGGGTATCCCTTGCGGGCGAGGAAACCGAGCAGGCGCCGGATGGCGGCCTGCTCGTCCACGTTTCCCAGGGAGCGCATGCGTTTGCGGACCAGCTCTCGCGCGCGCTCTTCCTCCGCCTCACGGTCGACTTCACCGGCCGCCTGCACCGCGATCTCGCCGTCGACACCCTTGCGCTTGAGCTCGGCCAGGAGGGCATTCCTCGCCAGGCCCTGATTGGCGTGGCGGGAACGCACCCACAGCTCCGCGAACTCCGCGTCGTTGACCAGCCCCGCCTCGTCGAGCTTGCCGATCAAGGTTTCGCTGGTCTCTTCGTCGAAGCCTTTGCGCTTCAGTGCCTGCCGGAGCTCGTCCTTGGTGCGGGCTCGCACGGCCAGGAGATCGAAGCAGATCTCCTTGGCCTTCTTCCGTCGTTCGTCCGGCGGCAACTCCGCCGGATCCACCTTCGGCATGGATCTCCTCGTACACCCGGCTCGCCCTCGAGCCGGGCCTCTGGCGGGATCCGGTCACGTACCGGATCCCCGCTCCACGGGCTGCTAGAAGTCGACGGGCGCGGGGAGGGCCGCTTCCAGGTCCACCTTGGCGCCGATGCCCAGCTTCTCCTTCATGCGCTTCTCGATCTCGTTGGCGATGTCCGGGTTGTCGAGGAGGAACTTGCGCGCGTTCTCCTTGCCCTGGCCCAGCTGGTCGCCCTCGTAGGTGTACCAGGCGCCGGACTTGCGCAGGATGCCCTGGTCGACACCCATGTCGATGAGCGAACCCTCGCGGGAGATGCCCTTGCCGTACAGGATGTCGAACTCGGCCTGCTTGAAGGGCGGGGCCACCTTGTTCTTGACGACCTTGACGCGGGTGCGGTTACCGACCGGCTCGCCGCCGTCCTTGAGCGTCTCGATCCGGCGGACGTCCAGGCGGACCGACGCGTAGAACTTCAGCGCCTTACCACCCGTGGTCGTCTCGGGGGAGCCGAACATGACGCCGATCTTCTCGCGCAGCTGGTTGATGAAGATCGCCGTGGTGCCGGTGTTGCTCATCGCACCGGTCATCTTCCGCAGCGCCTGGCTCATCAGCCGGGCCTGCAGGCCGACGTGACTGTCCCCCATCTCGCCCTCGATCTCGGCGCGCGGCACGAGCGCGGCCACCGAGTCGATGACCAGGATGTCGAGTGCGCCGGAACGGATCAGCATGTCCGCGATCTCGAGCGCCTGCTCACCGGTGTCCGGCTGGGAGACCAGCAGCGCGTCGGTGTCGACGCCGAGGTTCTTGGCGTACTCCGGGTCGAGCGCGTGCTCCGCGTCGATGAACGCCGCGATGCCGCCGGCGCGCTGCGCGTTGGCGACCGCGTGCAGGGCGACCGTGGTCTTACCGGAGGACTCAGGCCCATAGATCTCGACGACACGGCCGCGGGGCAGGCCGCCGATGCCGAGCGCGACGTCCAGCGCGATGGCACCCGTGGGGATGACCGCCATCGGGGCGCGGTCCTCGTCACCCAGGCGCATGATGGAGCCCTTGCCGTACTGCTTGTCGATCTGGGCGAGGGCCAGATCGAGCGCCTTGTCCTTGTCGGGTGCTGCTGGTGCCATGGAGTCCACCTCGTTGGTTGGAGCCGGTTGGGCTGTTCAGTTCTGCTGTCGGGTCCGACGCTACGGGCGGGGTCCGACAATTCCTGGCCCCGGCGCCCAAGCTGTGGATAGCCGACCCCGGTGTGGACAACACCATAGCCGAACACTTGTTCGAGGCTGGAACTGACACACCCCTGGGCTACGCTTTTCTACCCTGTTCAGCGTCGTTCACGGGGGACGTCGAACTCGAAGCAGACCTCGTGCCAGATTTCCTTGGGCGAAGTCCCGAGCGCGAGCGCCTGCTCGACGGTACGGCCGCCGAGCCCACTGAAGACGTGGTCCTTCACCAGGGTTTCGGCCCGCAGGTCGCCGAACTCGTCGGCCATCATCCGCCGGAAGACCGTGATACGCATCGACCCCATCGTAGCCCGGTCCCTGAAGGCCACCTTCACGGCGTTAAACGCGGTGAAGGTGGCCTTCAGGGGCAATCAGGGCAGCTGCTTCTTCCAGAACTGGAGATTCCCGCTGGTCACCCGCGTGGGGTAGGTGCCCGACTGGTCCACGGCGATCACCTCGGGATTGGTCAGGATCGACACCGCGGCGCCATCGAGGAAGTAGATGTCCCCGCCGACGTACAGCGGTGACGACGCCATCGACCAGAACGTCAGCACACTCTGCCGCTCGGTGTCGGTGATGCCGTCCTGGATGCCGCTGCCGGTGTTGTTGGAGCTCGGCATCGAGTCCAGGTCCGGCCGGTGGCCGGGGCCGAACGCGGCACCGGCCAGGCGCTCGCGGTGAGCCACATCGGACGCCCGGAGTGGTCGATGGCCTTCGACCAGGCGGCGATGCCCGGCACGTTGTCCGCGGTGGTCCCGTCGACCTTCACGAAGTCCACGCCCCAGAACGCGAACCGCGCCACGCTCGAGTCGAAGAACGACTGGGCGCACGGCTTCGCGTAGTCGATCTTCCAGTTGCCACTCCACATGTTGGTCGGGGTCAGCGGCTGGACCGCGATGTCCTGGATGTGACACGACGTGCCGAGGATCGGCGCGTTCTTGTCGTACGCCTCCTGTTCAAGCCCCGCCGCCGCGTACAGGCCCAGTTTCAGGCCCTTCCCGTGCACGTACGAAGCGAGCGACGCCATGCCGCTCGGGAACCGCGACGGATCGGGGTCGGGAATGCCGTTGGCGTCGCTGTGGAAGCCCCGGGCCGGAGTCGCGTTCCAGCCCGCGTCGATGTTGACGTTGGTGTACCCGGCCGATTTCAGCTTGCCGGACAGGGCGTCCGCCGCGTCGCGGAGGTGCGACTCGACGAGCCAGCCGGTGCCGTAGGTCGCCCGGGTGGACGATTCGACGCTCCAGCTGCTCCAGCCCATGAACGGCTTCACGAACACCGTCTTGGCTTCGGCGGGGACAGCGAGAGCGGTGCCGGTCAGGACGAGGGCGGCGAGAACCGCCCCCAGTCTGCGGAGTGTGCACGTCATTGGTCACGCCTCCAGTGGGGAAGGGGAACTGCTTACTCTTTCAGTCCGCTCGCCGCGATTCCCTGGACGATGAACCGTTGCGCGACAAGGAACATCGCGACCAGCGGGGCGATGGTGACCAGCGCGCCCGCGAACAGCGCGGGCAGGTTGATCGTCTGCGCGGTGAGGAACGTCGAGAGCGCGATCTGGGCGGTCCACGAAGCCGGGTCCTGCCCGATCACCAGCGGCCACAGGAACGAGTTCCAGCTCTCGATGAACATCAGCGCACCCAGCGAGGCGAGCATGCTGCCCGAGTTCGGCAGCACCAGCCGCCGGTAGGCGCCGAGGTAGCCGAGCCCGTCGATGCGCCCGGCCTCCTCGATCTCGCTGGGGAAGCGCAGGTAGAAGTTCCGGAACAGGATCACCGTGAACGCGCTGAACAGGTTCGGCGCGATGATGCCCCACTGCGTGTTGACCCCGCCCATGGCGCCGACCACGACGAACGTCGGCACGAAGGTGACCGACTGCGGGATCATCAGCGTCACCAGGACGTAGGTCAGCACCGCGCGGCGGCCCGGCACCTCGATCCTGGCCAGCGCGTAGCCCGCCATCGAGCCGAACATCGTGCACAGCGGCGCGGTGATGATCGCGATCAGGAACGAGTTCCCGAGCGCGTGCGCCATCGGCACCGACTCGTCGGTGAACAGGTCGCGGAAGTTGATCCACGACAACGGGTCCGGCAGCCAGGACCAGTCCGGCGAACTGACCTGCGCGCGGGTCATCAGCGCGTTGCGTACCATGATGCAGAAGGGCAGCAGGAAGATCAGCGCGAGCACAGCCGCGAAGACGTACTTCGGCGCCTTCCGCCAGCCACCGGGCGCGCGGACCTTGGCCGTGACCGGCGGCGTCGCGGTGAGCACGGCCATTTCAGTCCTTCTTCCCGAAGCCGACGATCCTGCCCTGCAGCAACGTGATCACGATGATGATCAGGGTCAGCACGAACGCGCCCGCCGAGCCGACGCCGTAGTTCTGGTCGCCCAGCGCGGAGTCGTAGAGGTACACCAGCGGCGGGCGCACCGGCGCGGTCGCGTTGCCGCTCAGCCCGACGGCGAACAGGTTGAGAACTCGTCGAACGCCTGGAACGCGGCGATGAGGATGAGCAGCAGCACCGCCACCGAGGTTTTGCGCAGCTGCGGCAACGTGATGTACTCGACTGCGACAGCGACGTCCCGTCCAGCTCGCCCGCCTCGTACAGCGAAGGCGAGATCGCCTGCAGCCCGGCCAGGAACAGGATCATGTACAGCCCGACCTGCAGCCACAGCCGCAGCGTGACGACCGCGACCCAGTACACCGGCGGGCTCGACTGCGACAGCCATGGCACCGGGGCCGCGCCGAACAGCCCGCCCAGCAAGTTGGCGACGCCGGAGGGTAAACCGTTGAACAGCGCCATTTTCCACACCAGTGCACCGACCACATAGGACACCGCCGCCGGGATGAGGAACACCGTGCGGAAGAACGCCCGGCCGTTCGACACGCGCGTCGGCGACTCCGCCGGGCTCGGCGACTGGACGGTCAACACCGGCCGGGCTCAGCCCGCTGGTCGACGAGGTGCACGCCACGGCATTCGGTTCGGGCTGTGGGTGGAGCCGGAGATGGTCAACCCGGACAGCGACCTCTACCACGCGCATCCCGAGTGGACAGTCCACATGGCACACCGCGGCCGCACGACCCTGCTCAACCAGCTGGTACTCAACTTCGCTCGCCCGGAGGTCTCGGACTGGGCCCGCAAATGGCTCGACCGGCTGGTCGCCGAGCACGCGATCGACTACCTCAAGTGGGACATGAACCGGGCGTTCACCGAGGCGGGCTGGCCCGAGCGCGGCGACGACGCCTCGCGGCTGTGGATCGACCACGTCCGCGCGGTATACGGCGTCATGGACCACCTGCGCGCGGACCACCCCACACTGCGGATCCAGGCCTGCGCGGGCGGCGGCGGGCGCACCGACCTCGGCATCCTCGCCAGGACGGACGAGATCTGGGCCTCGGACAACACCGACGCGGCCGACCGGCTGACCATCCGGCACGGCTACGGCCAACTCCTCCCCGCGGGCACGATGGCCGCCTGGGTCACCGACAGCCCCAACCCACTGACCGGGCGGGACGCACCCCTGGAGTTCCGGTTCCACGTCGCGATGGCCGGAGTGCTCGGGCTCGGCGGCGACCTGTCCCACTGGACCGCCGAGGACCTGGCCGAAGCCGCGACGCTGGTGGCGCGGTACAAGGAGATCCGGCCGGTGGTGCAGCACGGGCAGGCGTACCGGCTGGCCGGCCCGGCGTCGTCGGCGCTGACGGCCGTCCAGTTCGTACTGGGCGGGGACGTCGTGGCCCTGTTCTGGCGGCGTCCGGCGGACTACGGCCGTCCATTGGTGACGCCACGTTTCGCCGGGCTCGACCCGGCCGGGCGATACCGCGACGTGAACAGCGGGGTGGCGCACCACGGCGCGGTGCTGCTCAGCCACGGACTCGAGGTGGCGCTGCCGGGCAGCGGGTACGCCAGTGCGCTGGTGCACCTGCGCCTGGATCCCGCGTCCGGCAACTGACGGTGGCGGATGGTTGTGACCGTCTGACTGCCCCTGAAGGCCACCATGACGGCGTTAAACGCCGTCATGGTGGCCTTCAGGGGCACTGATATCACGCCCCCCGAGTGGGGGACTCGGGCACCTGAATGTGGGACTCGCCGAAGTCAGGGTCCCGGCAAGTCCGGCGGGAGCGGGCTACTCGCCGGGCTGGACGCTCTTCTCGAAGTAGTCCGCCAGTGCGCCCGGGGTGGTGGCCTGGGCCTGGTCGCTGCTGTTGACCTGGTAGATGAAGCCGAGCAGCGGCCGGTCGCTGACAGTGAACACCAGGACGGCCGAAGTCCTGCCCGCCGCCGAGGCGTACTTGCCGGTGAGGCCGTTGCCCTGCCAGTCGGCCGTGGTCGTGTCGCCGCCCGCGGAGGCGATCAGGCCGTCGGTGTACTGCTTCAGCTTGGCGGCGTCGTTGCTCTGGAGGTATGTCACCTGGGTGCCCGCGCGGCCGGGCGCGGAACAGGTCGACGTCACGCCGAGGCTCTCCTGCGGGGTGGCCGGGCCGTTGCCCATGCCCGGTTTGCAGTCGCCGGTGTCGGCGATCTTGCCGGTGAGCTGGCGCAGGCAGCCGGTGAGGCCCTTGTCGTCGGCCTGGCCCGGCGTCTTGCACTGGTCGGCAGTGTAAGTGGTGACCCCGGAGGACGCGGTCAGGAAGATCGTGGCGCCCGCCGCGAGGGCCAGCACCACCGCGACGATGATGCCGATCGTCAGCTTCTTCTTGGTGCCCGCCTTGGGTTTGCTCTCGGCGAGCGAGTAGGTGGGGAAGTTCGTCGGCGCGGGCGCCATCGTCTGCTGCGGGCCGGTGCCGGGGTAGGACTGCTGCGGGTACCCGCCGGGACGGCCCGGGTAGCCGCCCGGCAAGGACGCGACCTGCGGCGGGGCGTACGGGCCCGGCTGGTGCGGGCCGGTGCCGGTCGCGGCGACCTGGCCCTCGACGCCCTGGGTGCGCATGGTGATGCCGTCGGACGCCACGTGGTGCGCGCCGAGCGCGACCGCGGTCTCCGGCTGGTCGAGACTGCCCGGCACGACGCCGAGTTTCTCCGCGATCATCGCGCCGACCAGCGGCAGCCTGCTCGAACCGCCGACCAGGTAGATCCCGGCGAGGCGATCCGGCGACAGCCCGGCGGCGCGCAGGGTCCGCGACAGCAGTTCGACACTGCGCAACATCGCCGGGCGGACCAGCGCCTCCAGCTCGGCGCGGGTGACCAGCACGTCGCTGAACGGCTCGGGCATCGGGACCTCGGTCTGCGGGTGCCGCGAAAGCGCCTCCTTGGCGGCCTTCACGTCCTCCTGCAGCGCACGCCGGGTGCGCCGGTCCGGAGTGGACTCCGGGCGCAGCAGCCGTTGCCAGCGCTGCGGGTCCCGGTGCGAGACCTCGCGGCCGACGTGCACCAGCAGCGCCTGGTCGACGTCGAGACCGCCGAGGTCGGGCAGGCCGTCTTCGGCCAGCACGGTGAAGCCGTTCCGGGTGGCGCCGACCACGGCGACGTCGAAGGTGCCCGCACCGAGGTCGTACACCGCCAGCGCCTGGCCGGGGGCCAGCGATTTGCCGGGGAACGACGCGAAATGCGCGGCCGCGGCGACCGGCTCGGGCACCAGCGACACCTTGTTGCCCATGCCAGCCAGGCGGGCCGCGGACAGCAGGACGTTGCGGCGCACCGGGCCCCACTGCGCGGGGTGGGTGAGGCGGACCTCGTCGGGCTGTTCGCCGCCGAGCTGGCGGACGGTCTCGTCGAGCACTCGGCGCAGGATCGCGGCCAGCGCCTCGTTGACCGGCACGATGTCGGTGCCCAGCAGCAGCGTCTGCTCGTCGATGCGGCGCTTCGGGTTCGGCTCGAAGCGCGTCGGGTCGAGGCGGGCACGACGCTCGGCGTCACGGCCGATCATCAGCGTGCCGTCCTCGTCGGCGAAGACCGCGGACGGCATGTTGGCCGAACCGTCGACCTCGACGACCCTCGGCGGCCTGCCGTGTGCCGACAGCACGGCGACGGTGTTGGACGTACCGAGGTCCACCGACAGGATGCGCACAGCTCTCCCCTCAACTCCAAGCCCTGAGCAGGCGCGAGCATGTTCCCACGTCAGCGACCGGCCCGTGTGCGGACCCGGCAGATTCCCGCCCGTTCGGTTTTTGTCGGTGCCGGGGTTCAAGATGGGGGACGTGCCAGGTTCAGCCGCGCTCGACCTCTTCTCCCCCGCGACCAGTGACTGGTTCGCGGGGGCCTTCGCCGCGCCCACGGCCGCGCAGGAAGGCGCCTGGCGTGCGGCGCACGCGGGTGAGCACGCGCTGGTCGTAGCGCCCACCGGCTCGGGCAAGACGCTGTCCGCGTTCCTCTGGGCGCTGGACAGGCTGTCCGTCGAGCCGGTACCGGCCGAGCCGGTGAAGCGCTGCCGTGTGCTGTACGTCTCCCCGCTGAAGGCGCTGGCCGTGGACGTCCAGCGGAACCTGCGGGCCCCGCTGGCGGGTATCTCGCAGGCCTCAAGGCGCCTCGGGCTGCCGGTGCCGGAGATCACCGTCGGGATGCGCACCGGGGACACCCCCGCCAGCGAGCGCCGCTCGTTCGCCAAGACCCCGCCGGACATCCTGGTCACCACGCCGGAGTCGCTGTTCCTCATCCTCACGTCCTCGGCGCGGGAGTCGCTGCGCGGGGTCGAGACGGTGATCGTCGACGAGATCCACGCGATGGCGGGCGGCAAACGCGGCGCCCACCTGGCGGTGTCACTCGAAAGGCTGGACGCGCTGCTACCCAAGGCCGCGCAGCGGATCGGCCTCTCGGCCACCGTCCGCCCGGTCGACGAGGTGAGCGCGTTCCTCGCGGGCGGGCGCCCGGTGCGGGTGGTGCAGCCGAAGCTCGCCAAGACCATCGAGGTGCGGGTCGAGGTCCCGGTGGAGGACATGGGCAATCTCGACGCACCCGCAAAGCCGATGGACTCGCTGGAGTCGTTCAAGCTGCCGTCCGAGGGCGGCATCGGCACGCAGGAGGAGATCGGCGGTAGCGCGGTCAAACGGCCGTCGATCTGGCCCGCGGTCGAAGAGCGGGTGCTCGAGCTCATCCGGTCCCACCGCTCGACCATCGTGTTCGCCAACTCGCGGCGGCTCACGGAGCGGCTCACCGCGAGGCTCAACGAGCTGGTCGCCGAGCAGTCCGAGCTGCTCGCGGGCCAGCGCTACCCGGCCGAGGCGATCGGCGAATCGGGGCTGAGCACCGGCGCCGAGGCGACCATCGCCCGCGCGCACCACGGGTCGATGTCGCGCGAGCAGCGCACGCAAGTGGAGGAGGAGCTCAAGTCCGGCAGGCTGCCCTGCGTGGTCGCGACGTCCTCGCTGGAACTCGGCATCGACATGGGCGCGGTGGACCTGGTGATCCAGATCGAGGCCCCGCCGACGGTCGCCTCCGGGCTGCAACGGGTCGGCCGGGCCGGGCACCAGGTCGGCGCGGTCTCCTCCGGGGTGATGTTCCCGAAGTTCCGCGGCGACCTCGTCTCCTGCGCGGTGGTCGCCGAGCGGATGTCGATCGGGGCCATCGAGGCGGTGCGCTACCCGCGCAACCCGCTCGACGTGCTCGCCCAGCACGTGGTCGCGATGGTCGCGCTGGAACCGTGGACGGTCGAGGACCTGCTCGCGCTGGTCCGCCGGGCGGCGCCGTTCGCGGCGCTGCCGGACGACGCGGCGAACGCGGTGCTCGACATGCTGGCCGGGCGCTATCCGAGCGAGGAGTTCGGCGAACTGCGCGCCCGCATCACCTGGGACAGGGTCAGCGGGGAGCTGCGCGGGCGGCCGGGCGCACAGCGGCTGGCCGTGACCTCGGGCGGCACGATCCCGGATCGGGGCCTGTTCACCGTGATGACCCCGGGACCGGAGGACAAACCCGGGTCTCGGGTGGGCGAGCTCGACGAGGAGATGGTCTACGAGTCCCGCGTCGGGGACACGATCCTGCTCGGCACCTCCTCCTGGCGGGTCACCGATATCACCCATGACAGGGTGATAGTCGTGCCCGCACCCGGTGAGCCCGCGCGGATGCCGTTCTGGAAGGGCGATGCGCAGGGCAGGCCACTGGAACTGGGGCGCGCGCTGGGAAAGTTCGTCCGCGAACTGTCCGCTGCGGACCCGGTGGCCGGTCGCGAGCGGGCGGCCGCGGCCGGGCTCGACGAGCGAGCGTGTGACAACCTGCTCGGCTACCTGAACGAGCAGAAGGAAGCCACCCGGCACGTCCCCAACGACAAAACGGTGCTGCTGGAGCGTTTCCGCGACGAGCTGGGCGACTGGCGGATCATCCTGCACTCCCCCTTCGGCGCGCAGGTCAACGCGCCATGGGCGCTGGCGATCGCGGCCCGGCTCCGGGAAAACCGCGGGGTCGACGCACAGGTCGCGCACTCCGACGACGGGATAGTCCTGCGCCTGCCCGACGCGCTGGACGCCGACGGCGCGGAGGTCACGATCACCGCGGACGACGTGCTGCTGGAGCCGGACGAGGTCGAGCAGATCATCGTGGCGGAGGTCGGCGGCTCGGCGGTGTTCGCGGCCCGTTTCCGTGAGTGCGCCGCGCGCTCGCTGCTGCTGCCCCGGCGGGATCCGCGCCGTCGCACCCCGCTGTGGCAGCAACGCCAGCGCGCGTCACAGCTGCTCGCGGTCGCGGCGAAGTACGAGCGGTTCCCGGTGGTGCTCGAGGCGATGCGTGAGGTCCTGCAGGACGTCTACGACGTGGGCGGCCTGCGCGAGCTGATGACGGACATCCGCGCGCGGCGGGTGCGCGTGGTCGAGGTGGAGACCCCGTCGGCCTCGCCGTTCGCCAGGAGCCTGCTGTTCGGTTACGTCGGCATGTTCCTTTACGAGACGGACGCGCCGCTGGCCGAGAGGCGCGCGGCCGCGCTATCGCTGGACTCGACCCTGCTGGCCGAGCTGCTGGGCACGGAGGCGATCCGGGAGCTGCTGGACGCCGAGGTGGTCGCCGAGGTCGAGCGTTCGCTGCAACGGCTGGAGCCGGACAGGCACGCCCGCCACGCTGAGGACGCGGCCGACCTGCTGCGGTTCCTCGGTGACCTGACGGTCGAAGAGGCCGCGGCCAGGGGCATCCAGGAGGCCTGGCTGGTCGAGCTGGAGTCGGCGCGGCGGGCCATCCGGGTCCGCATCGGCGGCGAGGAGAGGTACCTGGCGATCGAGGACGCGGGCCGCGTCCGGGACGCGCTGGGCGCGGCGCTGCCCGTCGGCGTGCCGGAGGCGTTCACCGAACCGGTCGAGGATCCGCTGGGGGACCTGATCTCCCGGTTCGCCCGGAGCCGCGGGCCATTCGACGCACGCCAGGCGGCCGAGCGGTTCGGGCTCGGCAGCGCGGTGGTCACCGGCGTCCTCGACAGGATGACGTCGCAGGGCAGGCTGGTTCGCGGCGAGCTGAGCCCGGTCGGCCATCCGGAAACCCATGGCGCGGGCCAGGAGTACTGCGACGCGGCGGTCCTGCGCAGGCTGCGCCGGGCGTCGCTGGCCCGGCTGCGGGCCGAGGTCGAGCCGGTCGAACCCGCGGCGCTGGGCCGGTTCCTGCCGTCCTGGCACGGGATCGGCACCCGGGTGCGGTCGGCGCCCACGGCCGACGACGTGCTGTCCGTGGTGGAGCAGCTGGCCGGGGCGCCGCTTCCGGCGAGCGCGGTGGAGTCGCTGATCCTGCCCAGCAGGCTGCCCGGCTACACCCCCGCGCTGCTCGACGAGCTGACCACCGCCGGGGAGGTCACCTGGTGCGGCTGCGGCTCGCTGTCCGGCGGCGACGGCTGGCTCGCGCTGGCGCCGTCCGACGTCGCCGACCTGCTGCTGCCCGCGATCGAGGACACGGCGCCGACAAGCCCGCTGCACGAGGCCATCTTGTCCACTTTGGACGGTGGCGCGCTGTTCTTCCGGCAGCTCGTCGAGCGGGTGACCCCGGCACTGGAAACGGCCCCGGACGACGGCGAGGTCGTGGCCGCGCTGTGGGATCTGGTGTGGGCGGGGCAGGTCACCGGGGACACGCTGGGCCCGTTGCGCGCCCAGGTCTCCGGGCGCGGCGCGGCCCACAAGCCCCGGCGCCAGGCACCTCGCGGCCGCTACGCCCGGCTGCGGGCGGGCCGTCCCGCGATGCCGTCCCGCTCCGGGCCGCCGAGCGCCGCCGGGCGCTGGGCGCTGACACCGGCGAGGGAGCTCGACCCCACGCGCCGGGCACACGCCCGGACGGAAGCCTTCCTGGAAAGGCACGGCGTGCTGACCCGCGGCGCGCTCGACACCGAACGCGTCACCGGCGGCTTTTCCGGGATCTACAAGGTTCTCCGCGGGATGGAGGACTCCGGGCAGGTGGTGCGGGGCTACGTGGTCGAGGGGCTCGGCGCCGCCCAATTCGCGGCGAAGGGAGCCGTCGACAGGCTGCGCTCCCTGTCCAGCGCGCAGCGCACGGGCACCACCGGAGCGGTGGTGCTGGCCGCGGCCGACCCCGCCCAGCCGTACGGCGCGGCCCTGCCCTGGCCCGCCGCCACCGGCGACACCAAACACCGCCCGGCGAGGAAGGCAGGCGGCCTGGCCGTGCTCGTCGACGGCATCCCGGTGCTCTACGTCGAGCGGGGCGGGCGCTCCCTGCTGAGCTTCACCGAGGAGCCGGACGCGCTGCGCTCGGCGGCCAGGGCGCTGTCCACCGCGGTCCGCGAGGGCTGGCTGGGACAGCTCGCGGTCCAGCGGGCCGACGGCGAGCACGCGCTCACCTCGGCGTTGTCGGAGGTGTTGCAGGAGGCGGGATTCCGCGCCACACCGAAAGGCCTGCGCCTGCGCGCCTAGGGCGTGCCTGGCACTTCAAGTTCGCCCATCGAACAGCACTGCCAGACACGCCCCAGGCCACCGGGGCCGGTGAAAGCGAGTCTCTAGAATGCCTCGCAGACTCAGCAAAGGACGTGGAAATGGCCATGCGCGACCTGCGCTACTTCGGGGACCCCGTGCTCAAGACGGTGTGCGACCCGGTGACCCGCTTCGACAAGGGGACGGAAGCCCTGGTGAAGGACCTGCTCGACAGCGTGGTCCCCGAGGGCAGGGCCGGGCTGGCCGCGCCGCAGATCGGGGTGAGCCTGCGGGTGTTCAGCTATGACGTCGGCGGGCTGAGCGGGTACGTCATCAACCCGGAGATCGTGGAGCTCTCCGAGGAGACCCACGAGGTCGGCGAGGGTTGTCTCTCGGTCCCCGAGCTGTGGTTCCCCACGGTGCGCTCGAAGCACGCCGTGGTCCGGGGTGTCGACCTGCGCAACGAACCGATCGAGGTCGAAGGCTTCGACGTGCTGGCGCAGTGCCTGCAGCACGAGACGGACCATCTCGACGGCAAGCTCTACCTCGACAGGCTGGCCACCGGCAGCAAGAAAGAAGCGATGCGGCAGGCCAGGGGCAAGGACTGGTTCTGGAAGCGGTGAACCCGCGCTCAGCCGAGGACGATCCGCAGCGCGTCCTCCCGGTCGGCGGGCCGCTGGGGACCTAGCCCGGCACGCACGGCCGTCCGGAAGATCGCGTCCTCACCCGGCAGGCACACCGCGCGGAGCTCGGTGTGTCCCGCCGCGGCCGCCAGCGCCGCGAGCCTGGCCAGCAGGCCGGTGCCGATGCCCTGGCGCTGCCAGGCGTCCTCGACGAGCAGGGACACCTCCGCGGTCGCGCCGTCGGCCGACGGGATGAGCTGACCAAGGCCGACGACCTCGCGGCCGCAGACCGCCAGCAGGCTGATCCCGCGCGGTGGCATCAGCAGCCGGTGCAGCCAGCGGCGGGGCACCGTGCGCAGCCCGGTGTGGTACCGCTGGAAAAGGGTCGCCATCGAGCAGCGCTGGTGGAGCGCGGAGACCTCGTCGGCGTCGCCGGGCAGGCCCTTGCGCAGGACGATCGCGGTGCCGTCCTGGCGGGCGAGCACCAACGGCTGGGAGAGGTTTTCGCGCGCGGCCGTGAGGAGACCGAGCAGCGCGGCCGCGCGGGCGACCTCGAGCTGCACGAACGGGGACCACCGGCGGCGCGCGACCAGCGCGGTGCCCTCGTCGACCAGGAACGCCGCGCGGTGGCCGCCTTCGGTGCGGGACGGGTTCGCCTCGGCGGCCGGGACCAGGGTCACCAGGTCCGCGGCGAGGACCTCCCGCAGCACCTCCGAGAGGCGGGCGGGGTCGTCGACGGCCCGTCTCGCCGAGGTCAAGGTGGCGGCGGAGGCGTCGACGAGCTCGTGCACGTCGGCGTCGACGATCGCCGAACACTCGCAGCCCTCGGCGCGGATGGCGTCGATCAGGTGCTGGCGGGGCAGGCCGGTCGCCGGGCGCAGCACGATCTCGTCGAGCACCCCGCCGGGCACCGGCAGCACGGTGAGGCTGAGGATGTTGCACTCCAGGTCGGCGAGCCTGATGGCGATCCTGGCCAGCGTGCCCGGCCGGTCGTCCATGCCCACCCGGATGCGCCAGGCCGAGGAGATGGGCGCTTCGCCCTCGCTCTCGGGCGACCGGTCCGTCACCGCACGCTGAACCTGCTTCGGGCGAGCACGATAGGTCTCCATGGGTCCACCGTGCCGTCCGGTTGTTGCCTCGTCAGGGCGCCGGTGTTTCGCTCGTGTCAGGGCTGGCCCGGTCGGCGCAATGCCGGTGAAACACGACAGCGCCGGTCAGCGCCTTGGCCCGGCCTCCCGCACGACGAATTCGTTGCCCTCCGGATCGGCCAGCGCCCACCGGGTCAGGTGCTCCCCAGGCGGCTCGAGCAGGGTGGCCCCGGCCGCGCGCAGACGCCGCACCTCATCCGCCGGGTCCTCCCCCGCCGCGGGCGCCACTTCGAGGCAGAGCCTGTTCTTGACGCGCTTGACGTCTTCGTTGCGCAGGAACTCCAGCCACGTGCCCCGGCCGGACGGGCCACACAGGCCGACGATCTCGGCCTCCTCCACACCGACCTCCCAGCCGGTGGCGGCGGACCAGAACCCCGCGAGCAGGGCCGGGTCGTGCGCGTCGACCACGATCGACGCGACCGCCCCGGCACGCTCGTACTGGGCGCGCGGCTCGAGCACGCAGAACTCGTTGCCCTCCGGGTCGGCCAGCACCACCCAGGGTGTCGTGCCCTGGCCGATTTCGGCCGGACGCGCCCCCAGCGACAGTGCCCGCTCCACCAGCTCCGCCTGCTGCTTGGGCGAAGTGCTCGCGAGATCCAGGTGGATCCTGTTCTTGACCTCCTTCTCCACGGACACCGGCGCGAACGCCAGCTCGGGCTGCTCGACCGGTCGGCCGAGCAGCGCTGTCCAGAAGTCCTCGAGCCGGCGCGGAACGGCCGCGTCGACCACGAGGTTCATCAGGTGGGTGGTCATGACGGGAACCGTATCCGGACCCGGGATCCGGCCGTCACCGGTAAATCGGCGTTGCTTCCCCGCAAACCGATCATCGGGTGGCGAGCCGCATCAAGGCCCACAACTGTCCCGCCATGTCCTGCTCCCCGCGGATGAGGACCGCCGGTGGCCCCGCCCTGCCCCAGAGCCAGCGATAGACCTGTGCCGGCTTCCCGGTCACGATGTCGTCGGCCCGCTGGGCCTCCTCGGCCGAACATCGCCAGGCGACCGTCTCCCCCGGGCCCGCCCGCGCCAGCCAGCTGTGGCCGCCGGTGCGCACCGCGACCGAACCGGCCTTGGTGCCGGACAGCCCGAGCATCGGCAGCTTCTGGCCGAACCACAGCGCCAGCGCCTCGTCGATCCCGTCGAGCGCCACGTCCTCCGGGATCTCGGACACGTCCTGTCCTGCCGCCGTTTCGACGTCGATCCGATGGATCAGCGTCTCGTGCGCCATGCGCCGCCCCCAAAAGCCGTACGTCGGGTCGGCGGGCCACCAGGTGGCGGCCCGTTCCCCCGGCCGGTGGGCGGACAGCTCGCCGAGCAGGGCACGCAAGCCCTCCTCGAAGAACCCGGCCGGGGTCTGCTCCCGCGCCGGATCCCGCTGCCAGTGGTCCGGCCGGCGCCCCTCGGCCAGCCAGCCGCGGGTCACCCGGTAGACACTGCCGACGTGACGCACGACCTCGCCGAGTGTCCATCCCGGACAGTGCGGCACCGGCGCGTCGCCCGACGCGGCATGGGCGACGCTCGCGAGCAGCCTGCCCTCGGCCTCCAGCACGTCGAGCAGGCGCCCCTGATCGATCATGGCCTGCCCGGCCATCGGACACCTCCTCCTCTGTCCACTCCGATCGAATACCTTTCACGCGACATGGGCCTCGCCGCCCACGGGCAGGCCGTGCACGACGCGCCTGGACAGCTCCAGGAACAGCCCGGCGGCGCGGGAGAGCTCCGCCGCCAGCACGGGTGTCACCTTCCCGCTGATGCCCGCCTGTGCCGCCGCGCGCGTCTCCGAATGGGAGGCGAAGAAGCCCGCCCACTCACGGAGCTCGGGAGCCACCGTTTCGAGCAGCACCCACACACTCGCCGGCCTGGACCGGCCGCGGTGCGGACGCCCGCGGGCCTCGAGCACCGCCGCGGCGCCGCGCAGCGCGGCGAGATACGCCCCGATGAACCGCTCCGCGTGGTCACGCTCTTGATCGGCCTCGGCGAGCCCTCGCCTGGCCTGCGCGAGCAGCGCCGCCGCGGCCGGTGGTGCAGGCGGGCGCAAGGACATCGGTAGCGCCGACTGCGCGCCGTCGACGGGGGACACGACCGAAACGGACATGGCGACCCTCCTCCTGCTCCGTGAGCGCCGGGCGGTGCCCGGCACCGAGACGCTTCCCCCGCCCCCGCGCCGGACACCTGACCGGCGAGCGCTCACCGAATGTCGAACGTCTGTTCGAACAAATTCCAGAGTAACCCCGGATGGGCAGATCTCTCAACCCCGGGGGCGGAATCGGGGTACGTGGTGCGGGACACCGGGTCGGGCGCGTGATCTCATAACCGTATGAGTTCCCTCGACCATCCCGCCATCGCCAAGGTGGCCGCCGCGCTCGCCGAAGCGGGCCAGCCCGCCGCGGCGGCCGGGATCCGGGTGCTGCCCGCCGAGGTCCGCACGGCCGCGCAGGCCGCCGACGCGCTGGGCGTGCCGGTCGGCGCGATCGCGAACAGCCTGGTCTTCCGCGCCGTCACCGGTGGCGAGGAAAGCGCGGTGCTCGCGCTCACCTCAGGCGCGCACCAGGCCGACACCGCCCGTCTCGCCGAACTGACCGGAGCGGACGAGGTTGGCAAGGCGGACGCCGGGTTCGTCCGGCTGCACACCGGGCAGCCCATCGGCGGGGTCGCCCCGGTCGGGCACCCGGCGCGGCTGGTGACGGTCGTCGATGAGGCCCTGCGCGAGCACGACGAGGTCTGGGCCGCCGCGGGGCATCCCAAGTCCGTCTACCCGACCACCCTCGCCGGACTCGCCGAGCTAACCGGGGGTCTCGTGGCGGACCTCGCGGCCGACCGGCAGGATGGTCGGTCGTGACCGCGATGTCCGTCCGCTACGTCGAACTCTCCTCGGACGAGTTCCGGACCAGGCTGCCCGAAGCGCTCTCGATCTACGTCGAGGCCATGCGCTACCCCGAGGGCACCGCGGAACAGCGCGCGCCCATGTGGCTCACCCACGCGCTGCGCGAGGGCTGGCGCTGCACCGCGGCGCTCGACGCCGACGACGTCCTGCTCGGCCTCGCCTACGGCTACAAGGGCCGCGCCGGGCAATGGTGGCACGAGCAGGTCCGCCACGGCCTGACCAGGCAGGACGGGCCCGAAGCCGCCGAGCGGTGGCTCTCGGACTATTTCGAGCTGACCGAGATCCACGTGCGCCCGGACAACCAGGGCAAGCGGATCGGCGAGGACCTGCTGCGCGGGCTGCTCGACGGGGTGCCGAGGTCGCGGGTGCTGCTGTCCACGCCGGAAGGCCCGAGCCGGGCTTGGAAGCTCTACCGCCGGATCGGGTTCGAGGACGTCCTGCGGGACTACCACTTCGCCGGGGATCCCCGGCCCTTCGCGATACTGGGCCGGGGACTGCCGCTCTAGTTTTCCGGGCGCCAGTAGGTGACCGCCAGCGCGGCCACCAGCAGCGCGGCCACCAGCAGCGCGGCCACCAGCAGCGCGGCGCCCGCCCAGGCGGGCCCGCTCAGGTGCTCGTGCAGGATCACCGCGGCAAGCAGCGACGCCGTCAGCGGCTCGAGCAGCGCGGAAAGCGCGCCCAGCAACGGATGGGCATGGGTCAGGCCGCGGAAGTACGCGGCGTAGGCCAGCGCCGTCGGAACGACGCCGAAGTAGGCGGCCAGCGCCAGCACGTCCGCCGCCACGGGCAGGCCCATGCCCAGCCACAGCGCCGCCGGGGTGAGCGCCAGCCCGCCGAGCAGGCAACCGAAAGCGTTGGCGGACAAGGGATCCAGCCCCTCGACCGGCCGCGCCATGACCAGCGTCAGCGCGGCGAAACCGGCCGCGGCCAGCAACGAGAACCCGAGCCCGCCGAGCAGGCCCGCCGCGTCGGTCACGGGCGACCACCGCAGCAGCACCAGCCCGGCGAGCGAACCGGCCAGTGACAGCACTGTCCAGCCACGGGGAAGCCGGCGACGGCGCACCGCCGACACCGCGGCGACGAACACCGGGGCGGCGCCGATCGTGGTCATGGTCGCCACACTCACCGAACTCAGTGCCACGGCAGCGAAGTAGCTGGTCTGGAACAACGCGAGCAGCAGACCGACGGCCACCACCCGGCGCAAGACCCCGGGTGTGCCGCGAAGGCCGCGGAAACCACCGGTCAGGCCGACGTACAGGGTCGCGGTGACACCGCCGACGAGCAGGCGATAGGCGGCCACGGACAGTGGGTGCAGGCCCGCGCGCGACGCGAGCAGTGAACCGGCGAGACCGCCGGTGCCCCAGAGGACCCCGGCGAGCACGAGCGCGGCCGACGAGCGGACGCGCGCGGGTACGGCAACGGAAACAGACATCGGGAAACGCTCCAGCGTCGAAGGAAAAGGACGTCGACGACGCGGGGCTGGTGCTTGGCCAAACGGTCAGGTGACAGCACTGACCGGCCGTACGGCGATCCGCCGCACGGCCACACGCGCCCCGCTCAGAAGCGCGGGGGCGGAGTTACGAGAAATACCCGATGCACGGCCCGGACGCTAACAGCGGCCGTGCGTGGGGGCGACCGGATTATGCCCCCGAGTGTCATGAAAGGGTCTTTCAGGGCGAAAATTGCCTGGAAAGACCCTTTCATGACACCTGAAGGGCGGGGGTCAGGAGAGTTCGGCGAGCTGCTCGCGCAGGGTGTCGAGGCCCATGCCGCCGAGCGCGAGGGACTGGTTGTGGAAGCGCTCGATGTCGAACGCGTCGCCCTGGCGGGCGCGGGCATCGTCGCGGGCGGCGAGCCAGAGGCGCTCGCCGACCTTGTACGCGGGCGCCTGGCCCGGCCAGCCGAGGTAGCGGTCGATCTCGTCGTGGATGTGCGCGGGGTCGGTGATCGTGCGGGTGAGCATGAACTCCAGGCCCAGCTCGGGCGTCCAGTGCTCGCCCTCGTGGAAGCCGGTTCCGGCGGGGATCTCCAGCTCCAGGTGCATACCGATGTCCACCACCACGCGCGCGGCGCGGAACAGCTGCTCCGAGAGCATGCCGAGCAGGTCGCCGTCGTCGGCGAGGTAGCCGAGGTCCTGCATCAGCCGTTCGGAGTACAGCGCCCAGCCCTCGGCGTGGCCGGAGGTGAACGCGATCAGCCGCTGGAACTTGTTCAGCGAGGCCGACTGGTCGACCGCGGTCGCGATCTGCAGGTGGTGGCCGGGCGCGCCCTCGTGGTAGACGGTGCTGACCTCGCGCCAGGTGATGAACTCGTCCTTGTCCTGCGGCAGCGACCACCACATGCGGCCGGGACGGCTGAAGTCCTCGCTCGGGCCGGTGTAGTACGCGCCGACGCCGCCGCCGGGCGGGGCGATCTTGCACTCCAGCGCCATCACCCGGTCGGAGATGTCGAAGTGCTTGCCCCGCAAGGACTTCAACGCGTTGTCGGACAGGTCCTGCATCCAGGCTTCGAACGCCGCGCGGCCACGGACACGGTAGGCCGGGTCGTCGTCGAGCGCGGCCGCGGTCTCGGCGAGGGTGGCGCCGGGCTTGATCCGCGCGGCGACCTCGATCATCTCCTGCTCGATCCGGCCGAACTCCGCCCAGCCCCACTCGTAGGTCTCGGCCAGGTCGAGGGCGGCGCCGGTGAAGTACCGCGACCACAGCCGGTAGACCTCCGCGCCGACGGCGTCCTTCACCGGGGCGAGGGGGGCGAGCTCGGCGCGGAGGAACCCGGCGAACTCCGCGTACGCCTCCTGCGCCACCCGCGCGCCGTGCCGGAGCTCGGCCAGCTGAGTCTCGTCGACGTCCTTGGCCGCGGCGATCAAGGAGTCGTAGAACCCTTCGCTCTCACCGAGGCCGGCCCAGGTCTCCGCCTGCTCGGCGACCTTGCCGACCTGGCGCAGCGCCGACACGCGCCCGGCGTCGGCGGCGGCCAGCAGCGCCGCGCGGACGCCGTCGAGCGTGGCGGGGACCTTCGCCATCCGCCGCGCGATGTTCGTCCACTGCTCGGGGGTGTCGGTCGGCATGAGGTCGAAGACCATCCGCAGGTCCTGCACCGGCCCGGCGACCACGTTCAGTGCGGCGAGATCGAGCCCGGCTTCGTGGATCTCGAGATCGAGCCCGACCCGCTCGGTGAACACCGCTTTCGCCGCGCGCTCACCCTCGTCGGCGGGCTCGGCCGCGGCGATGTCCGCCAGCGCCCGCCTCAGGATGGTGGCCTTGGCCGCGTGGCCGGACGGCGAATAGTCGGTCAGCCTGTCGTCGTGGCCCGCGATGCCGACCATCGTCGCGGTGACCGGGTCCGCGGCCGCGATTTCGTCGACGTACCGGTCACAAATCTGGTGTACACCCTGTTCGGAAGCCATGCCCGGCACGCTACCGGGCGCGGCCGGTGGGCCGATACGCCGTTAAGCCCGAGCCGGGACCAGGCCGAGCCGGTTGATCACCTCGCGCGTCGCCTTGGACCGGTTGAAGGTGTAGAAGTGCAGGTCGGGGACGCCTTCGGCGATCAGCCGTTCGCACATCTCGGTGACCACGTCGATGCCTTCGGCCCGGAACGCGGCCGGGTCGCCGGACAGCGGCTCGAGCCGCTCCAGCAGCCGCGGCGAGGCGGGCGCGCCGGACAGCTTGATCGTCGTGTGCAGCGTGCGCGGGGTGGTCAGCGGCATGATGCCGGGGATCACCAGCGCGTCGCAGCCGGTGGCGGCGACGCGGTCACGCAGCCGCAGGAAGTCCTCCGGCTCGAAGAACAGCTGCGCGATGGCGAAATCGGCGCCCGCGCGGAGCTTGCGCACCAGGTATTCGGTGTCGGCCTCGAGGTTCGCCGAACGCGGGTGCCCGTACGGGAAGGCCGAAACGCCGACGCAGAAGTCGCCGAGCGAGCGGACCAGCTCGACGAGCTCCTCCGCGTAGTTGAGGCCCTCGGGGTGGGCGACCCAGTCCCCGTACGGATCGCCGGGCGGGTCCCCGCGCAGGGCGAGGATGTTGCGGACGCCGACGGCGGCGTACCAGCCGATCACGTTGCGCAGCTCCGCCACCGAGTGGTTGACCGCGGTCAGGTGCGCCATCGGGACCAGCGTGGTCTCGGTGGCGACGCGGGCGATGCTGCGGATCGTGCCGTCGCGGCTCGAGCCGCCGGCGCCATAGGTGATCGACATGTACGCGGGGTCGAACGGTTCGAGCTCGCGGATGGAACGCCAGAGCACGGCCTCCTCCGCCGCGTCGCGTGGGGGGAAGAACTCGATGGAAAACGCGGGTCCGTCACCCTGCAACCGCTCGACCACTGACTTCATCTCGCCATGGTAGTGGGAAAATGTCACCGTTCGGGAGCCCCTTCCCGGTGGTTGGACCGCGATTTGAGCCACTCTCCAACGGCTCTCGACCGGGCCGCCGGTCCCCACCGCTCGCCCGAACGGGCGGCGCGGCGCCCCGGGACCCACGCGGGGGCGTCCGGCGGGGGTACTTTCGTCGGCGAGGGCGCGATACCGCGGGCGGCCCTGCTCGTCCGCGCCATCGCCGGTAGGGAGTGACGTCATGGGTGTCTCGACCAAGGACACAGGCTGGGACGAGGACGTGCGGGTGGCCGTCTACCGGTCGTTCGCCGCACACGGGAGGCCGCCGTCGGCCCCCGAGCTCGCCGATGCGGCGGGCGGTTCGCTGGCGGTCGCCAAGCAGGCGCTGCACCGGCTCGCGGACGCCCACCACGTCGTGCTCGACGAGTGCGAGCACGTGGTGATGGCGCACCCGTTCGCCGCGATGCCGCTCAGCTTCTCGGTGATGGGCGCGAACACGCTGTGGTGGGGCGGGTGCGCCTGGGACTCCTTCGCCATCCCGCACCTGGTCGAGGCCGAGCCCGAGGTGCTGGTGGCGACCCGGTGCGCGGGCTGCGGCGACCCGCACGCCATCGTCGTCGGCCGGGAGGCGCCCCCCTCGGGCGAGCAGGTCGCGCACTTCCTGGTGCCCGCCGGGCGGATGTGGGACGACGTGGTGCACACCTGCGAGCACCAGCGGCTTTTCTGCGGGGAGTCCTGTGTGGACGACTGGGTCGCGAAGTCGGGTGAAGAAAAGGGCTACGTGATGGATCTGACGACCCTGTGGAAGCTCGCCGCGCACTGGTACGAGGGCCGCCTCGAACACGGCTACCAGCGGCGCGAGCCGTCCGAGGCGGCCGACTACTTCTCCGGCGCCGGCCTGCACGGCTCCTTCTGGGGGCTCTGACCCGATCGCGGGACCGGCGCGGATTCGGCGAGGTTCGCCACATCTTCGGCACCCGGAGGACACGGCCGGGTGAGACTCGCGGACCATGGTCCCCATGAGTGAGCCCGGTGGTTACGCCTACGACACCGACCTGCCGACCCAAGTCGAGCGGGCACTGACCGGGTTCCTCGCCCGAGCCGGGGAGGAGATCCTGCGCACCGAGCCGACCGTCGAGGCCGGGATCGACGCGCTGAGCCGGTTCGTGCTCGGCGGCGGCAAGCGCCTCCGGCCGACGTTCGCCTGGTGGGGCTGGCGCGGCGCGGGCGGCGACCCGGCCGGGCCGGACGCCGAGGGCGTGCTCCAGGCGGCGTCGAGCCTCGAGCTCATCCAGGCCTGCGCGCTCATCCACGACGACCTGATCGACTCCTCGGACTCGCGCCGGGGCCGTCCCACCCTGCACATCGCCTCGGCCAAGCACCACGCCGACCAGGGCTGGCTCGGCTCGCCCAGCACCTTCGGGCTGGCCACCGCGGTGCTGGTCGGCGACTTGGCACTGGCCTGGGCCGAGGACATGTTCGCCGCCTCCCCGCTGCCCGCGGCCTCGCTCGCCGCCGCGCGCCCGGCTTGGCGCGCGATGCGCACCGAGGTGCTCGCCGGGCAGTACCTCGACGTGCGCACCCAGGCCACCGGCGACGCCTCCCCGGAAGCGGCGCTGAGCATCAGCAAGCTCAAGACGGCCGCATACACCGTGCAGCGCCCGCTGCACCTCGGTGCCGCGCTCGCCGGGGCCGACGACGCCCTCATCGCCACCCTGCTGGAGTTCGGCGGCGACGTCGGCGTCGCCTTCCAGCTGCGCGACGAGC
>NZ_JAYMZS010000003.1:0-14654 GCF_035828755.1 Amycolatopsis sp. H20-H5
AGAACTTTCAACAACCCTGGATGCCCAGAGAAGTGATATCCGGTATTAGACCCCGTTTCCAAGGCTTATCCCAAAGTACAGGGCAGATTGCCCACGTGTTACTCACCCGTTCGCCACTAATCCACCCGAAGGCTTCATCGTTCGACTTGCATGTGTTAAGCACGCCGCCAGCGTTCGTCCTGAGCCAGGATCAAACTCTCCAACAATGAATTGTTTGATCGAGACTATACTCTCAATCTCAAAGGAACCTCAAACGAGGTTAAAATACATAAGCTCTACTGGCTTAGTTCACTAGCACACTGTTGAGTTCTCAAGCAACACACCGCAGATCGCGCCCCACCACGAGGCCTTACCTGAAGCGAATTGTTCCTAGCAAGTTGATCCGAAGTGCACCCTACCCCAGCGTCGAAGCTTGCGCTTCAGTGGGGGACTGGTTGCCGCTCCGGGTGGAAATACCCACTCTACCACCAACCGGTGTGAGCTTGGTTCGTGTTCCCGTGGCCGCCGGGTTTCCCTGGCGACTTGCAGAACCTTACATGGGCGGACCAGGCCCGAAACAGGGGGGTGCCTTAGCTACGTTCCCGCAGCTCAGCGCCCTGTTTCAGGCCCGGCGCGGCTCAAGCCTGTACGCGCACGCCGGCGAAGTTCCGCTTGCCCTTGCGGACGACCAGCCACTGGCCGTGCAGCGCGTCCGCCATGGACGGCTTCCACTCCTCGTCGGTGATCTTGGCGTTGTTGACGTACGCCCCGCCCTCCTTGACGGTGCGCCGCGCCGCGCCGCGGCCGTCGACCAGGCCGGCCGCGATCAGCAACTCCACGATCGTGGGCTCTTCGGCGAGCTTGACCTCGCCGTCCGGCACCTCGGCCATCGCGGCGTCGAGCGTGCTCGCGTCCAGCTCGTGCAGCTCGCCCCTGCCGAACAAGGCCTGGCTGGCCGCGAGCACCTGCTTGGTCTGGCCCTCACCGTGCACCAGCGTCGTGAACTCCTCGGCCAGCCGGCGCTGCGCGGAACGCAGGTGGGGACGCTGTTCGGTGTCCTCGGCCAGCACGGCGAGCTCTTCCTGGGTGAGGAAGGTGAACATCCGCAGGTAGCGGAGCACGTCCCCGTCGCCGACATTGACGAAGTACTGGAACCACGCGTACGGCGAGGTCATGGCCGGGTCGAGCCACAGGTTCCCGCCGCCGGTGGACTTGCCGAACTTGCGGCCCTCCGCGTCCGTCACCAGCGGCGCGGTCAGCGCGTGCGCGCTGCCGCCGTCGGTCCGGCGGATGAGGTCGACCCCGCCGACGAGGTTGCCCCACTGGTCCGAGCCGCCGACCTGCAGTTTGCAGCCGTACTCGCGGTGCAGGTGGAGGTAGTCCTGGGACTGCAGCAGCAAGTAGCTGAACTCCGTGTACGACATGCCGTCGGTCTCGAGACGGCGCTTCACGGTCTCACGGTTGAGCATCGTGTTCACCGGGAAGTGCTTCCCGACGTCGCGCAGGAACTCGAGGACGGTCTGCTTGCCCGTCCAGTTCAGGTTGTTCTCGACCACCGCGCCGGTGGGGCTGTCGTCGAAGTCGACGAACCGCTCCAGCTGCCCTCGGATGCGACCGGCCCATTCGGCGACGACGTCGAGGGTGTTGAGCGTCCGCTCCCCCGTGTCGCGCGGGTCACCGATCATCCCGGTGGCGCCGCCCGCCAGCACGATCGGCCGGTGCCCGGCACGCTGGAACCGCGAAAGCATCAACAGCGGCACGAGGTTGCCGGCGTGCAGGCTGGGCGCGGTCGGATCGAATCCGCAATAGAGCGTGAGCGGGCCGGCGTCGAGGTCGCGACGCAGGGCGTCGATGTCGGTGGACTGCGCGATCAGGCCGCGCCAGGACAGTTCGTCAAGGATGTGCTCACTCACACCTGTAGATCCTCGCTTACCAGGTCAACCGATTACTGGGCGGGTCCGCGGCGGCGCCCGCCCCGGCGGTAGGCCGAGACGGCCGGGGAGCCGTCGATCCAGAACCGCCATGGGGTCTCCGTGGCCATCGCGACGCCGACCCTGGGCCCGGTGCGCACCTCGGACGGCGGTACGCGCTCCCCGGTCAGCAACCGGACGGGTGAACCCGGATCGGTGAGGTCGACGCCGTTCTGCACCCGATCGACACCGAGCACCGAGGTGAGGATCGCGGGCCCCTTCGCGACCGCCCCACTCCCCCTGGCCGCCGGTCGCCGCGCCTTGGCGACGTCGTGCCCGGACACGACCTCACCCGCGCGGAGCAGGACAGCGCCCGGCTGCCCGTCCACGGTGCCGACCACGTTCGCGCAGAAGTGCATGCCGTAGACGAAGTACACGTACAGGTGACCGGCGGGACCCCACATCACCGAGTTGCGCGGGGTCCGGCCGCGGTAGCAGTGCGACGCCGGATCGTCGAGCCCGCGATACGCCTCCACCTCGGCCAGCCGCACCGCGACGGTGCCGTCGGGCCCGGTCGACTCGAGCACCGCGCCGAGCAGGAGCCCCGCCAGCTCGACCGGGTCGAGTGCCAGCTCCTCGCGGGTGAACAACCGGCCGCTCGCCACGGTCACTGCCGACTCCCCTGCCTGGTGATCATCGTGCCCGCGAGTTTATCCGGGCCACGAGGACCACCCTGGACGGCTACTTCACCCAGTGCCGGTGTCCGCTCACCCTGGCGATGAGACGATCCCGCTGTTCGGCCACCCGTTCGGGTGCTGTCCCGCCACGCGCGTCGCGCGACCGGACGGAGCCCTCGACCGTCAGGACCTCTCGCACGTCCGGGGTGAGCGCCGGGTTGATCTTCTCGAACTCTTCGTCGGTGAGCTCGTCGAGCCCGACGCCGCGGCCCTCGGCCACGCGCACGCTCTCCCCAGCGGCCTCGTGCGCCACGCGGAACGGCACGCCCTGGCGGACAAGCCATTCGGCGATGTCGGTGGCCAGGGTGAAACCGGCGGGCGCGAGTGCGGCGAGGCGATCGATGTGGAAGGTCAGGGTGCCGACCATGCCCGCGATCGCCGGGAACAGCAGTTCCAGCTGCGCCACGGAGTCGAACACCGGCTCCTTGTCCTCCTGCAGATCGCGGTTGTAGGCCAGTGGCTGGGCCTTCAGGGTCGCGAGCAGGCCGGTCAGATTGCCGATCAGGCGCCCGGACTTGCCCCGGGTCAGCTCGGCCACGTCCGGGTTCTTCTTCTGCGGCATGATAGAGCTGCCGGTCGCCCAGGCGTCGTCAAGGGTCACGTAGCCGAACTCGGCGGTGTTCCAGATGATCACCTCTTCGGCGATCCTGGACAGGTTGACCGAGAGCATGGCGACGGCGAAGGCGAACTCGGCGACGAAGTCGCGCGAAGCCGTCCCGTCGATCGAGTTGTCGACGCTGGTGTCGAAGCCCAGCTCGGCGGCGACCGCTTCGGGGTCGAGGCCGAGCGAGGACCCGGCGAGCGCGCCGGAGCCGTAGGGGGACTCGGCGGTGCGGACGTCCCAGTCGCGCAGGCGGCCGACGTCGCGAAGCAGCGCCTGACCGTGCGCGAGCAGGTGATGCGCGAGCAGGACGGGCTGGGCGTGCTGCAGGTGGGTGCGCCCGGGGAGTATCGCGTCCGGGTGGCGCTGGGCCTGGGAAACGAGCGCGTCGACGACGTCGAGAGTGCCCGCGACGACACGGCGGGCGGCGTCGCGCAGCCACATCCGGAACAGGGTGGCGACCTGGTCGTTGCGGGAGCGACCGGCACGCAGCTTGCCGCCGAGGTCGGTGCCCGCGCGCTCCAGCAGGCCGCGTTCGAGCGCGGTGTGGACGTCCTCGTCGGCGACCGTCGGGGTGAACGCCCCGGATTCGACGTCGGCCGCGAGGGCGTCGAGCGCGGTGAGCATTCCGGCGAGCTCCGCCTCAGTGAGCAGGCCCGCCTTGTGCAGCACGCGGGTATGGGCGCGCGAACCGGCGATGTCGTAGGGCGCCAGCACCCAGTCGAAATGGGTCGACGCGCTCAGCGCCGCCATCGCCTCGGCCGGTCCACTGGCGAACCGGCCGCCCCACAGCTGCACCGGCTGGTCTTTCCCGCTCACGCTCTTCCTCTTTCCGCTCGTGTCTCATGGCTAGTGGGTTCCGCTTCAGGTGCCGCGACGATCCGCTCACTCACCGCTGACCACCTCGCCGCCGTCCGGGTCCGCGGTGGGCGATCGCCAGGCGAGGTCGGCGAAGCGCTCCGCCAGGTCTTTGCCCGAGAGCGGTTCCCTCGCGATCACCGCGACCGTGTCGTCGCCGGCGATGGAGCCGACGACCTCCTCCAGCGCCGCCCTGTCGATGGCGCTGGCCAGGAACTGTGCCGCGCCCGGCGGGGTGCGCAGGACGGTGAGGTTTCCCGACGAGTCCACCGAGACCAGCAGTTCCGCCAGCAGCCGGGACAGTCTCGACGTGCCACCTTGGACGCCCCGCACCGGGCTGCCGTCCTCGGGGATGACGTACACCGGCGCGCCGGAGTCCGCGCCGCGGAGCTTGACCGCGCCCAGCTCGTCGAGGTCGCGCGACAGGGTCGCCTGGGTGACCTCGATGCCCTCCGCGGACAAGCGTTTCATCAGCTCCGTCTGGCTGCGGATGGCCATTGTGGACACCAGTTCGGCAATTCTCGCCTTCCGCCCGGCCCTGCTCCCGGTCATCGTCGCTTCTCGTCCAGGAGCCAGACGAGCAACGCCTTCTGCGCGTGCAACCGGTTCTCCGCCTCGTCCCACACGGCGCTGGCCGGGCCGTCGATCACCTCGTCGGTGATTTCCCAGCCGCGGTGCGCGGGCAGGCAGTGCAGCACGATCGCCCCGGGGGCGGCGCGCTCCAGCAACGCGGCGTTGACCTGCAGTTCGCGGAAGGGGCCGACGCGGTCGAGCCCGTCGTTCTCCTGGCCCATCGAGGTCCAGGTGTCGGTCACCAGCACGTCGGCGCCGTCGACCGCGGCGTGCGGGTCGGTGAACACCGTCGTGCTGCCGCCGGTCTCGGCCGCACGGTGCTTGGCATCGAGCATCACCTGCTGGTCGGGCTGGAAACCCTCCGGCGACACCACCCGCACGTGCATTCCCGCGGTGGTTCCGCCGAGCAGCAGTGAGTGCGCCATGTTGTTCGCGCCGTCACCGAGGTAGACCAGGGTGAGCCCGGCGAGCTTTCCCTTGCGCTCCCGGATGGTCTGCAGGTCGGTCAGCACCTGGCAGGGGTGGAACTCGTCGGTGAGCGCGTTGATCACCGGGATCCGGGACGCCGACGCCATCGCGTCGATGCGCTTCTGGGCGAAGGTCCGCCACACCAAGGCGTCGAGATAGCGCGAAAGCACCCGCGAGGTGTCCTCGATGGTCTCTTCGCGGCCCAGTTGCATCGAACGGCCGTCGACGATCACCGGGTGGCCGCCCAGCTGGGCGATGCCGACCTCGAACGAGAACCTCGTCCGGGTGGAGTTCTTCTCGAAGATCGCCGCGACCGACTTGCCCTTGAGCGCCTGCGAGCTCAGCGGTGCGGCCTTGAGCTCGTCGGCCAGATCGAGGACCTCGGCCTGTTCGGCCGGGCTGAGGTCGTCGTCGCGCAGGAAGTGGCGGGGCATCAGTCGTCCTTCGTGGTGGAGTCGAGCGCTGCGGGCAACGCGGCGAGGAAACCCTCGGCCTGCCCGGCGCTCAGGATCAGCGGGGGCGCGAGCCGGATGGTGTCGGGCGCGACGGGGTTGACCAGGTACCCGGCTTCCTGCGCGGCCTTGGCGACCTGACCGGAAACCGGTTCGCGCAGGGCGATACCGAGCAGCAGCCCGGTGCCCCGGACCCCGGCGACCAGCGGGTGACCGAGCTCCTCGATACCGTGGGTCAGGTCCTTGCCGAGCGCCGCGACGTGCTCGTTGAGCCCGTCGCGGGCGATGACCCGCAACACCGCGAGACCGGCCGCGCAGCAGACGGGATTGCCGCCGAAGGTCGTGCCGTGGTGGCCCGGCTTCAGCAGGTCCCCGGCCGCGCCGACGCCGATGACCGCACCCAGCGGCAGCCCGCCGCCCAGTCCCTTCGCGAGGGTGATCACGTCCGGCACGATGCCCGCCTGCTGGAACGCGAACCAGCTGCCGAGCCTGCCGATGCCGGTCTGGACCTCGTCGAGCACGAGCAGCGTGCCGGTGGCCTTGGTGATCTCCCTGGCCGCGTGCAGGTAACCGTCGGGGGCCGGGATGACCCCGGCTTCCCCGAGGATCGGCTCGAGGAAGACTGCGGCGGTCTCGCTGTCGACAGCCGCGCGCAACGCCTCGACGTCGCCGAAGGGAACATGCGTGACGCCCGGGACGAGCGGCAGGAAAGGCTCCCGCTTGCCGGGCTGTCCGGTGAGCGTCAGCGCGCCCATCGTGCGGCCGTGGAAGGCGCCCTCACAGGCGACGATCTTGGTACGGCCGGTCAACCGGCTGATCTTGAGCGCGGCCTCGTTGGCCTCGGCGCCGGAGTTGGCGAACAGCACCTTGCCGTTGCCGGTCAGCCCGGCGACGTCGAGCAGGGCCTCGGCGAGCTCGACCGCGACCGGGTTGGTGTAGAGGTTCGACGTGTGGCCGAGCTGCGTGATCTGCTCGCTGACAGCGCGGACGATGTCAGGATGGGCGTGGCCGAGCGCGTTGACCGCGATGCCGCCGACGAGGTCGACATAGGAGTTGCCGTCGGCGTCCCAGACCTCGGCGCCTTCGCCGCGGACCAGGGTCAGCGAGGGCGTGCCGTAGTTGTCCATGACGGCGGACCGCCAGTGCTCCTGGCCGTCCACATTGGACTTGAGGTGGTTCACGGGAGCTCCGTTTCGGGGAAGACCATGGTGCCGATGCCGCGGGAGGTGAAGACCTCCAGCAGCACCGAATGGGCGAGCCTGCCGTCGATCACGTGGGCGCGGCGGACCCCGCCGCGGATGGCTCGGGCGCACGCCTCCATTTTCGGGATCATGCCGCTGGCCAGGCCCGGCAGCAGCTGTTCGAGCCGGTCCACGCGGATCCGGTCGACCAGCGACGACCGGTCCGGCCAGTTCGCGTAGAGCCCCTCGACGTCGGTCAGCACGACCAGCTTCTCCGCGCCCAGCGCGGCCGCGAGGGCCCCGGCCGCGGTGTCGGCGTTGACGTTGTGCACCACCCCGTCGATGTCCGGGGCGACCGTGGACACCACCGGGATGCGCCCGGCGTTGACGATGTCGAGCACCGCGTCCGGGTTGACCGCGGCGACCTCGCCGACCAGCCCGATGTCGACCTGCTGACCGTCCACAGTGGCCTGTTTACGCTCGGCGGTGAACAGCCGGGCGTCCTCACCGGAGATGCCGACCGCGTACGGGCCGTGGGCGTTGATCAGCCCGACCAGCTCGCGGCTGACCTGGCCGACCAGGACCATCCGGACGATGTCCATCGTTTCGGGAGTCGTGACGCGCAGGCCGCCCTTGAACTCGCCCGGCACGCCGAGACGGTTCAGCATGGCGGAGATCTGCGGGCCGCCGCCGTGCACGACGACCGGCTTGAGCCCGGCGAGCCGCAGGAACACCATGTCCTGGGCGAAAGCCTGCTTCAGCTCGTCGTCGATCATGGCGTTGCCGCCGTACTTGACCACCACGGTGGCGCCGTGGAACCGCTGCAGCCACGGCAGCGCCTCGATGAGCACGCCGGCCTTTTCCGCCGCTGTCGCCAGTCTTTCGTCAGCGGGAATGAGGGCCTCCGAGGGACTCATGACGAATAAGCGCTGTTCTCTTCGACGTAACCATGGGACAGGTCCGTCGTGAAGATCGTCGCCTCGTGAGAACCGACACCGAGATCGATCACGATCTCGACGGCGCGGCCGGACAGGTCGGCTTCGGACCGGTCCGAAGCGGTGGTGCCGTTCGCGAACAGGGTGACGCCGTTGATGGTGATCGACACGGTGTCCGGGTCGATGTGCGCCTGCGCGCGGCCGAGCGCCATCGCGATGCGGCCCCAGTTGGGATCCGAGCCGAACAGCGCGGTCTTGACCAGGTTGTCCTCGGCGACCGTGCGCCCGACGGCGATCGCGTCCGGCTCGCTCGCCGCGCCCTTGACCGTGAGATCGACGTCCTTGGTCGCACCCTCGGAGTCCGCGCGCAACTGCAGGACCAGGTCCAGGCTCGCGGCGAGGAGCTGTTCGGTGAGCTCGGCATCGGTCGGCTCGACGCCGCTGGCGCCGGACGCGAGCACGAGCACGGTGTCGTTGGTGGAGGTGCCGCCGTCGACGTCGAGCCGGTCGAAGGTGACCTGGGTGGCGGCGCGCAGCGCGCGGTCGAGGACCTCCTTGCTCGCCACGGCGTCGGTCGTGAGGACCGAAAGCATGGTCGCCAGGTTCGGCGCGAGCATGCCGGCGCCCTTGGCGAAGCCGCCGATGCTCCACCCGCCAGGGTGAGACACGTGCGTCTGCTTGGGCTTACTGTCGGTGGTCATCACGGCGGTCGCGGCCGCGAGGCTCGCGTCGGCGTTCGCGTCGAGCGCCTTGTACGCGGAGTCGACGCCGGACAGCACGGCGTCCATCGGCAGCCGCTCCCCGATCAGCCCGGTGGAGCACACCGCGACCTCGATCGCGCCGGAGCCGAGCAGCTCGGCGACCTTTTCGGCGGTCGCGTGCGTGTCCTGGAAACCACCGGGGCCGGTCGCGGCGTTGGCCCCGCCGGAGTTCAGCACGACGGCCTTGAGGCGCTGCTGCTTGAGGACTTCCTGCGACCACAGCACCGGCGCGGCCTTGATGACGTTGCGGGTGAACACTCCGGCAGCGACGTCGAGCGGGCCGTCGTTGACGACCAGCGCGAGGTCGAGCGCGCCGGACGCCTTGATGCCGGCGGCGACACCCGCGGCCCGGAAGCCCTGCGGCGACGTAATGCTCATGGAGCCACTCCTACAGTGGAAAGCCCGGTGGTTTCTTCGAAGCCGAGTGCGAGGTTCATCGACTGGATCGCGCCGCCCGCGGTGCCCTTGGTCAGGTTGTCGATGGCCGCGACGACGACCAGGCGGCGCGCGTCGACGTCCACGGTGACCTGCAGCTGAACGTTGTTGGAGCCGACGACCGCGGCCGTCGTCGGCCAGCGCCCGGCGGGCAGCAGCTGGACGAACGGTTCGTCCGCGTAGGCCTTCTCGTAGACGGCGCGCGCGGCGGCTTCGTCCACATCGGACCTGAGCGGCGCGCTCGCCGTGGTGAGGATGCCGCGCGGCATGGGTGCCAGCACGGGGGTGAACGAAACGGTCACCTGCTCCCCCGCGACCGCGCCGAGGTTCTGCGCGAACTCCGGCGTGTGCCGGTGGGCGCCGCCGACGCCGTACGCGCTGGCCGAGCCCATCACCTCGGAGCCCAGCAGGTTCGGCTTGAGACTCTTGCCCGCGCCGGAGGTACCGGTCACGGCGACGACGTTGACTTCGGTCGTGACGAGCCCCGCGGCCAGTGCCGGAGCCAGTGCGAGCGAGCCTCCGGTCGGGAAGCAGCCGGGGACGGCGATCCGCTTGGTGCCGACGAGCTTCTCCCGGGCTCCGGGGAGCTCGGGCAGGCCATACGGCCAGTGGCCCGCGTGCTCACCGCCGTACCAGCGCTGCCAGTCGGCGGCGTCGGCGAGCCGGTGGTCGGCGCCGAGGTCGACGACGAGCACGTCCGGTCCGAGTTGTGCCGCGAGCCGCGCCGAGTGACCGTGGGGCAGGGCAAGGAAGACGACCTCGTGCCCGGCCAGTGTCTCGGGGGTCGTTTCGACGAGGACCCGGTCCGCGAGCGGGGCCAGGTGCGGCTGGTGCTCCAGCAGCCGCGTGCCGGCGCTGCCGGCGGCGGTCAGCGCGCCGATTTCGACCTCGGGATGGGTCAGTAACAGGCGCAGGAGTTCGCCGCCCGCGTACCCGCTGGCTCCGGCCACCGCGATCTTCACCGTCATACGGATGATTATGCACACTGATGCAAGCTCAATCAATTCAGGGTCGGCTAGCCCACCGTCCCAGTGAGCCACTGCTGCGGCGAAGGGAGCCGGTCGGCCGAGGGCGCGTGCGTGCTCGAGCCGATCGCCGCGCACCCGCGTGAGACGGGTGCCAGGGCGATCCGGGCCGACGGCGGAGGCTGACCCACGGTCGTGCGCGGTCCGGCGAAAGTGTCGTCCCCTCGTTCTAGTGTCCTTTCCAGACGGAACCGGAACGAGGGGGAAACCATGAGGGAGCAGGACTTCTGGCAGCTGATCCGGCGCGCACGGCGGATGGCACGCCGTCATGCCGTAGCGCGGGACGAGCTGCGAAGACGATGGCGGCTGACCGACAGCCGCGAAACAGTGATCCAGCTGGGCAGGCTTCTCGAGGAGCTCCCGCTCAGCCGGGTCGTGAACTTCCATCGCCAGCTGGACCGCGTGCACCGGCGCGCCCACCGCTGGCAGCTCTGGACCGCGATCGGGCTGACCCGCGGCGGAGCGGACAACGCCGAGTTCCACCACGCGACCTGCTGGTTGATCCTGCGGGGCAGGCGGGCCTTCGCCCGCACGCTGCGGCGGCCGGACTCCTTGGCCGGGCTCACCCTCGACGAGGACGACATCCTCGACGCCGGTGGGATCTCCTTGCTGGCGCGGGAGATTCTCGAACCGGTGATCGCAGAGGAGGACGACCAGATCCGCCGGGTACTCGAGCAGACGCTCACCGACCTGCTGCCCCCGATCGGCGACCCCGGGCCGCCCACCGGCGACCGGATCCCCGAGGACCTCGCCACCCTGCGAGCGCGGTATCCCCGCCTCTGCGCCAGGCATCTCGGGAACGGCCCGGTGCCGACGCTGGTGATCACGCCGCGCGCTTGGCAGCGCGGCGATCCGCCGGGGGCAGGGCAGGTACGCCGCTGAGCGCGGCAGAAGGGCCGCCGCCACGGTGATCGTCACCGTGGCGGCGGCCTGCCGACCCCGCGTCACTCGGTCTCGGCGCGGCGGCTGGGCGGCGTCGGCAGATAGGCGCCCGGGTTCTCCGGGTCGCAGCCGACCCTGGGCAGGCGGGCGCGGATACCACCGGGGCTGCGCTCGAAACTCCGCGCGATCTCCTCGACGCTCTCCCCCGCCTGCCATCGGCTTTCCAGCTCGGCGTCGAGCTCCTCGGTCCACGGCCTGCCCTGTTGTGCCAGCCGGGCGCCCGGTCTTCGCCGCTGGGGCCTGGCGGCCCCGGCGAACGTGCACAGGGTGTCGGCGAGCACCTCGGCGAGCACGGGCACCGCTTCGGCTTGGACGTCGAGCCGGCCCTCGACCAGGCATTCGCCCTGCGGACCGGCTCCGTTGACGGTCACCGTGACCCGGCGGCCCGGTGCGGATCGGTCGTCGCTCGGCTGCGCGACGACCTGGATGTGATAGCTGCTGGTGCCGACCCGGACCTCGGTCCGGTGCTCTTCGATGATGGTCATGCCCGCAAGCTAGCGAGCACCCCCGACAGTTTTCGTCACCGGCGGCACCCGGCCGGTCGCGTTCGGCAAAATGTCGGACCCCCGGTCTACCGTCCTCGGCAATCACACACGGCTACTGAGGGGTGACCATGCGGGACGAGGAATTCTGGCGGCTGATCAGGCGGGCCAGGCTGGGGGACACGCTGGACGAGAGCCCGCCGGACGGCACGACGGAGAGCGAGCGGCTGGTGCGCCAGCTCCACGCGATGCTGGAGCGGCTGCCGGATTCGACGCTGGTCTCCTTCCACCGGACGCTGCGGCGGATCCACCGCCGCGCCGAGCGCTGGGCGCTGTGGACGGCGTTCGGCATCGCGCTGTCCGGCGCGGACTACGACGGGTTCCGCGCCGGGATCTGCTGGTTGATCCTGCGCGGCCGGGAAACCTACGAACGGGTCGTCGGCGAGCCGGACGAGCTGGCCGGGCTGCCGTGCACGCCCGGCGAGCTGGACGACGCCGAGGAGCTCGGCAGCCTGGTCCTCGACCTGCTCGACCCGAGCGGGCGGGTTCCTCGGGAGAACGAGGTGGCCGCTCGCGAACGGCTGTACGAAAAGCTGGGCTTCGTCGGGGAGCACGCGCGGCCGCGGGGCGACTGGGTACCGGAGAACCTGGCCGTCTTCCTGGCGCGCTTTCCCCGGCTCACCCGGCAGTACCTCCCGGAAGGCGGCGAACCCTGGACGACCATGGTGCGCTCAGAGTGGTGCCCCGGCATGGCGGACCAGGCCGGGGCACCGTCGTGAGACCTCACTCAGCCGTGGAGCAGCTGCGGCAGCAGGTCCTTCTTCTCCTGCATGGCCGCACTGTCCGCCTTCTGGGCGGGAGCGGCGGCCGCGGCGGGCACCGGCTGGGGCACCGCGTCGCACTGGGCGTCCGAGTGGTTGCCCTTCTGGCGAACCGGCAGCGTCCCGTTGGCCAGGTAGTCCGCGACCTTGTCGTCGACACAGGCCACACCCGAGAGCGAACCGGCGTGTGTGGTGCCGCCCGGAGCGCTGATCAGGCTCGACTTCGGGAACAGCTTGCGCACCTCGAGGCTGCCCGCGTACGGCGTGGCCGCGTCGAGCTCCTCGCTGATCAGCAGCGCACCGGCCACCTTGCTGCCGTCGACGTCGACCGGCTTGCCGGACTTCGCCGGCCAGAACGCACACGGCGCGTTGAACCAGGCGTTGCCCCAGGTTTCGAACGGGGCGCGGAAGTAGGTGATCCAGTTGTCGAAGCGCCACTTGTTCCAGTTGGTCGGCCACTGGACGTCGGAGCACTGCACGGCGCTGTAGACGGCGAAGCCGTTGTCGTCGCCGGGCGGGTTGGACGAGTCGTACAGGGCCTTGAGGGTCTGCCAATCGCCCTTCTGGACCCAGCCGGCGAAGGCGTTCGCCATGTCCTCCCAGCCGAAGACGTAGTACCCGGCCTGCAGGAAGATGTCGGTCCACTCGTCAGAGCCGATGACACCGCCGGCCGGGGTCTTGGCCAGCTTCTTCTGCTGCTCGGTCCACAGCTTGTAGACCGCGTCCCCGGTCTTGCCGAGGTGGTAGACGCTGTCGTACTTGGCGACCCAGTCGAAGTAGATCTTGATGTTCTTGTCGAACGCGACGTCCTGGTCGAGGTTCGCCTCGTACCAGACCTTGCGCGGGTCGACGTTGCCGTCGAGCACCATCCGGCGCACGTTCTTCGGGTACAGCGTGCTGTACACCTGGCCGAGGTAGGTGCCGTAGGAGAAGCCGTAGAAGTTGATCTGCTTCTCGCCCAGCGCCTTGCGCAGGCTGTCCATGTCCTGCGCGGCGTCGGTGGTCTTCATGTGCTCGAGGATCGGGCCGTTCTTGGCGCACGCCTTCGCGTAGCCCTTCGAGCGGTCCAGCCAGACCTTCTCCAGCTGCGGGCTGGTCGGGACGTAGCCCGGCCGGTTGTAGCTGAAGTAGTTGCCGTCGCAGGTCAGCGCCGGCTTGCTGGACCCGACCCCGCGCGGGTCGAAACCGATCCAGTCGTAGGTGTCACCGGCGTGGTTGGGCACGTACTTGCCCAGCACCGAGAGCCCGAGGCCGGAGCCGCCGGGGCCGCCGGGGTTGACCAGCATGACGCCCTGGTACTGCGCGCCCTTGTGCTTGACCCGGGAGACGGCGATCGACACCTCGCCGCTCTTCGGCCTGGAGTAGTCCATCGGGACCTTGAGGAATCCGCACTCGGCGCCGGCGTTCTTCAACCCGGTGCTCTGACACGGTCCCCAGCTGATCGGGGCCGGAGTGGACTCCGGCGTGGTGGGAGCGGCCGTGGCGGCAGGCGCGAGCGCCATCCCGCCGAAGGCGATCCCCGCTGCCGCGAGTGCGGCGACGAATTTCTTCACAGTGTTCCCTTACGTCCGCGTTCGACCCGGTTACGCAGAAAGTACCGAGACCTGGGAACAATCTGGTCGACCGACACGTATTCCGCTATCCGCCTTTCGTTGGTATCTGCGGCGCATCCGGCCCTCAGATCCAGCGGTCACGAGCGCGGCGTAGCGGTGTCGTACGGTCTAGGGTTCCGGCACCGGGAGGACGGTCATGACCGAGGTGGTGCGAGCGCTGATCTTCGCGGTACGCAGCGGACTTACCAGGGTGGCCGACCCGGGGAAAGCGGCGTCGATGCAGGCCTACATGAAGTCGGCGATGCCTTTTCACGGAGTGCCGAAACCCGTTCGCGCGAAAATGCTGAAGCCGATCTTCGCCGCGCATCCTTTACCCGACAGGGTGACATTTTCCAACGCCGTGCAGATCCTGTGGCGCGAGGCGGAGTTCCGGGAGGAACGTTATGCCGCGATCGACCTGACCGGGCTGAAGGAACACACACGTCATCAGGACGCGGACCTGATTCCGCTCTACGAGGAAATGATCGTGACCGGCGCCTGGTGGGACCACGTCGACGAGGTGGCCATTCGCCGGATCGGCCCGATCCTGCGGGCCGAACGCGAACGGGTGACGCCGATCATGACGAGCTGGGCCCGCGATCCCGACCGCTGGCGGCGGCGGACGGCCGTGATCTGCCAGGTCGGGGCGAAGACCGGCACGGACACCGGCCTGCTCGCGCACGCGATCGAGGTCACCTTCGACGATCGAGACTTCTTCCTGCGCAAGGGGATCGGCTGGGCGCTGCGGGAGCACGCGAAGACGGACCCCGAGTGGGTACGCGAGTTCGTCGCCGCACACCCAGGTCTGTCTGCTTTGTCCCGCCGGGAGGCGCTGAAGCACCTCGGTGGCTGACGCGCGAGGGAAAGCGTGGTCGTGGGGGGGGGGGGGGGGGGGGGGCGGG